>JAZOVP010000118.1:0-1505 GCA_045658765.1 Eubacteriales bacterium
TTCTTTGCCGCCATCGCCCTCGGCTTTGTTCTGGGCTTTTACTACGAGATCTTTCGGTTTCTGCGACTGGCATTCGACCATCCGGCACCTCTTGTCTTTATCGAAGATCTCGCGTTTTTTCTGCCGATCGCGCCCACGATCATCTTTTTTCACTATGCGCTGAACGACGGAATTTACCGTTGGTTTTCCTTGGCGGGAAGTATTTTCGGCTTTTGTCTGTATCTGGGAACCGTGGGGAAAATCCTGCTTCGCTGTTCCGAAGGAATTCTCTTTTGCATAAAAACAGCCCTGAAATGGATATTTTGGGTGTTTTTCCGCCCGATTTGTATCGTTTTCAAAAAAATAACAAATTGTTTATACGCAAAAGGGAAAAAGCTTGTTATACTGATGAGGAAGAGTCAAGCGAAAAAACGCTTGCTGAAAGAGAAACGGAACCTTTCCCGCAGAGCGGAGAAGGGATTTCAATAAACGGGAGTAACTATGCGCAAGAATCTTGCTTTTTTCGGCAAAATCGTATTCGTTGTCGTGGTTCTGTTTTTGGTGGTAACCATCATCAACAAAAACCTTGAAATCAACGATCTGAAAGACAAAGAAAAAAAAGTTCGGGAACAGATGCAGGCATACACGTTGCAGGTAGAGCGTCTCAGCTCCCAGCTTGAAGAAGAGGTTTCGGAAGAGACCATCAAGAGAATTGCAAGGGAAAAATTGAATTTGAGAGATCCGGGTGATCTCATCTACGCCAACGAGCAGCCCGGTTGAGAAAAAGTCGACGATTCGTCGGCTTTTCTTTTTTTGAATATTTTCACTTTTTAAGGCAACACTAGAAACAAACCAAATTGCCAAGAAAGGAAAATATCATGTCTAACCAATTAAAAAAGAAGAATTCTGCAGGCGGGGGCTTATACATAGCCCTGGCTATCTGCATCCTATCCGTCATTTGCATCGGTGTTTACAGCGCGGTGATCAACATCATCAGTCCCACTCCCGCAAAAAATCCCTCCGCGCAAAATGACCCGAACAAAACCGATAAAAATCCTGCCGTCATCATCGCGCCCACCACGACTACAAGGATTCCCTCGACCACCGCGCCCTATACCCTCCCCGACGTTTCGAAAGCGCCTGAGGTAACTGCGGGCAAGGAGGAAGAAGAGAATAACGTGAGCGTGCAGGCAAGTCCCACTCCGCCCACCTATACCATGCCCGTCGGCGGAAGTGTTACCAAGGCGTTTTCCCACGATATTCTGGTCTACTCCTCCACCATGAACGACTATCGCGTTCACAACGGAGTGGATCTTTCCTCGGGAGTCGGAACCCCCGTAAAAGCCTTTACCGACGGTACGGTCGAGTCCGTCTATGAGGATCCTCTGCTTGGCTACACGGTGGTTCTCGATCACGGAAACGATACCAAAAGCTATTACTCAAATCTTACCTCCGCCTTTCCCGAAGGAATTGAAGTCGGCAAAAAGGTCAAGGAGGGTGAAGTGATCGGCGGCATCGGGGGAGGC
>JAZOVP010000119.1:0-1293 GCA_045658765.1 Eubacteriales bacterium
GGATTATGAAAATGTTTTTTCTATAGATTTTAAAAGCGCCTATTTTTTGGCGAAGGAATTTGTTCCTGCTATGATTTCGAAAAAAGCGGGCGTCATTTTAAATATTTCATCCATTTGGGGCATTTGCGGTGCTTCCTGCGAGGTTTTATATTCTTCTGCCAAGGCGGCGCTGATCGGATTTACCAAAGCGCTTGCAAAAGAGCTTGGACCAAGCGGTATTCGAGTGAACTGCATTGCGCCCGGGATTGTGGATACCGATATGATGGCACGCTTCTCGGAAGAAGAGAAGGGGGTTATGAAAGAAGAGATCCCTATGGGAACTTTTACCGCGCCTGAGGAAATCGCAAATCTTGCGCTCTTTTTATCGGGCGAAAATGCTAATACCTTAACCGGCCAGATCATTTCCGTGAACGGAGGAATGTATTGTTGAAACCTGAAGTTCAAACCATTATCGATGCGGCATCGAATTCAATTTCTGATGCTATCCAAAAATGCACCGAATTTATTGAAACCACGAAAAATGATTTTTTAGAGCAACTTTCAGTGAATTCTGCCACTGATTTTATCGGATCGGTGCTTTTAATTTCAAAACTTTTTGCAAGTGAAAAAAAGCCGTGGAAAGCGATCCCTTTTTTAGACGAGGTTTATGGTGCTGTTTGCTTTTTGAATGATTATATTCAAGATCGAGCTATTTTGAGCGAAACCTGCGTTGCGGTTGCTTCGGCATATGAATACGCAAACTTTTTCCCTGAGGCAAAAAAGTATTATCAAAGGGCGCTTGAATTTAATTCAAATTCCGAAGCGAGCGAGGATACCATCTATTCCTATCTTTTGATGTGCCTTTTTGCGGAAGATAATTTGAATCAAGAATTCACGAAAGATCTTTCCAAACGATTCGATCGCGATCTGATTCAATCCTTAAAGAACGAAGCCAGATCTTCTTATGAAAATTCGATCAAAACCGATCCGATTGAAAGGGAAGAGAATTTCCTTTCGATTCGCTATGAACTCGAAAAAGAGATCGACCAAATCTTATTGAGCCAAGAGGATCAAGATACACCGTTTTGCCTTCGCTATTGGAAAGAAAAGAAAAGAGTACTGAAAGAAAAATATTCTTTGGATTGGAAAACCCCTGCGGAACTAAATCCCCAAATCAATTTTTGCTAAAAAAAGAGGAGCAATCGCTCCTCTTTTTTCATTAGAAGGTGCAGCAGCTACAATGATCGGAAAACTTTTGTTTGGTTTCCTGAACTTTGTTTTGCGGTGCTGCTTCTGTTTGATACCAGCCACGGG
>JAZOVP010000120.1:0-3440 GCA_045658765.1 Eubacteriales bacterium
CTTCCATTGCGCGCGATCCGAAGGGCCGCGTGAAAATGGTGGAAAAGGAAATTTCCTTTATCCGCGCAAGAGCCGATCAGTTTTCCATTATCAGCGATGCGCTCGATAGCGGAAAAATCCCCACCCGAATTTGCCACAACGATTGCAATTTAAATAATATTCTTTTCGACGAAAAAACGCATCTTCCGGTTGCCATTATTGATTTGGATACCGTGATGCCATCCTCGCCTCTTTATGATTTTGGCGATAGTATGCGAATCGGCACCAATACCGCCAAAGATGATGAAAAAGATCTGAGCAAGGTTTCGTGTGATCTTGGCCTTTTCGAGCAGTATGCGCGCGGATACCTCGAAGCGTGCGGCGATGTGCTCACCGAAGAAGAGCTCAAGCTTTTGCCGTTTGCGGCGCTGATTATCACCGCGGAAGACGGAATTCGATTCCTGATGGATCATATCGATGGCGATACCTATTATACCATCTATTATCCCGGTCAGAATCTCGACCGCTCACGCACTCAGCTCAAACTTTTGGAAGATATGGAAGCCAAACTTCCTCAAATCAAAAAAATTCTGCAAAATATCTATGATGACCTCGGTCTGGAAGTAACGATCGACTAAAAATAAGGAGCAAATTCTATGACAAGTCCCATCAGAGCCATTGTGCCTGCGGCAGGCAAGGGGAGCCGTTTGCAAAAGATCAGCGGGGATCTTCCCAAAGCGATGTTTTGTGTTGGCAATCGCCCCATGCTTGAAATCGTGCTTGAAAACATTGGTTTTATTGAGAAAAAAGATGTTTATGTTGTGGTTGGTTACGGCAAGGAAAAAATCATCGAATATTTTGGTGATGATCTTTGCTATGTGGAGCAGAAAGAGCAGCTTGGCACGGGCCATGCCGTGATGGTTTGCGCCGAGGATTTCAAAAATTTTGATGGAAATGTTTTGATTGCCTTTGGTGATATGCCCCTCTTTCGTAGAGATGAACTCGAAAAAATGTGCCTTCAGCATGAAGAAAAAGGCGCAGATTGCACCTTGATGACCGCCAAAAACCCCGATTTAAAGCTTTGGGCGCGCGTGCTCCGCGATGAAAACGGCGATTTTGCCGGCATTGTGGAAGGCAAAGATTGCACCCCCGAACAGGCGCAAATCGAAGAGCTCTTTTCGGGTGTGATGGTGTTTAATAGCAAATCCCTCTTTGAAATTCTTCCCCTTGTGGGCTGCGCTAATGTGCAAAAAGAATACTATGTTACCGAAGTTCCCGAACTCATGGTGAAAAAGGGAATGAAAGTGCAAACTTATTTCACCAAAGATGGCGATGATCTTCGCGGCATCAATACTCCCGAGGATCTTGAAATGTGTGAAAAAGTATTGGCACAAAGAAGCGTTTTGGCTTAATCAATCGCAAAAAGGACTGCAAATTTTGCAGTCCTTTTTTCTAAGCTTTTTCTTGACAAAGTGCGAAATTGCAACATATAATAAAAAAAAGAGAGAACTTTGATTCTTTTTGGAGGTTTTTATGGAAAAGAGATTGTATAAATCATCAACCGATAAAAAATTAGACGGAGTTTGCGCAGGAATCGGCGAGTATTTCGGTATGGATCCCACTGTGATTCGTCTTGCTTGGGTATTATTTTCAATTCTTGGCGGAAGCGGTATTCTTGCTTATATTATTGCCGCGATCATTATTCCGCGCAGACCTGAATTCTAAACCTTGCATGCAGAAAAGCCACCGATTCTTCGGTGGCTTTTTTTGATTCTGTTGGATCGTGGCATTTCCCTCAAAAGCGCATATTTTACCGATAAAAACAAATGATAAGCGTATTATGATTTGGAGGAAATGAAAATGGAATCGGTTTGGGAGAAGAGTGCAGTGCGCCCGAAATTTGAGGTGCAAAATGGAAATCGGAGCACCGATGTTTTGATTATTGGCGGGGGAATCGCGGGAATTTTGTGTGCCTATCAGTTAAAGAGGGCGGGTGTGGATTGCGTTTTGGTGGAGGCGGATCAGATTTGCGGCGGCATCACAAAAAATACCACGGCAAAGATCACCTTTTGCCACGGAGCCATCTATGATAAACTGATCCGAAGTTTCGGGAAAGAGAAGGCGCGGCTTTATTTAGAGGCGCAAATGCGCGCAGGAGAGGAGTATGAGCGCTTATGCCGCGAGATTGATTGCGACTACGAAAAAAAGGATTCTTATGTTTATTCGCTCTGCAATCGAGAAAAGATTGAAAAGGAGATTGCGGCACTTTGCCTCCTCGGTGTGAAAGCGGAATTTCTTGGAGAAACGGAAATTCCTATTAAGATTGCAGGTGCGGTGCGTGTTGCAGAGCAAGCGCAGTTTCACCCATTAAAATTTTTATATGCCATTGCAAAAGATCTGCCCATTTTTGAGCAAACAAAAGTTTTGGAGTTTTCTCCCCATAAGGTTAGAACCAATCACGGCAGTATACGATACAAAAAAATGATTGTGGCAACTCATTTTCCGATCCTTAATAAACACGGTGCTTATTTTTTGAAGTTATATCAGCATCGATCCTATGTTATTGCTTTGAAAAATGCTCCTTCGATCCATGGAATGTATGTGGATGAATCCGATACGGGTCTTTCCTTTCGTTCTTATGGAGATCTTTTGCTTCTCGGCGGAGGGGCACACCGAACGGGAAAACAAGGGGGCTGTTGGCAGGAATTGGAAGACTTTGCGCAAAAGCATTTTGAAAGCGCTCAAATTGTTGGCAAATGGGCAACGCAAGACTGCATGTCTCTTGATGGCGTTCCATATATCGGGCAGTATTCGAAATCCACGCCCGAAATTTTTGTGGCCACCGGTTTTCATAAATGGGGGATAACAAATTCAATGACCGCTGCCGATATAGTAAGCGATCTTGTGCAAGGAAATCCCAATCCATATGCCGAGGTATTTTCGCCTTCACGCAGTATACTCCATCCGCAACTTTTTATTAACGCCTTGGAATCGGCGGCAGGGCTTCTCACCCCAAGCTCGCCCCGCTGTCCGCATCTCGGCTGTGCGCTTCGATATAATCGCGCCGAGCATACTTGGGATTGTTCATGCCATGGCTCTCGTTTTTCCGAAAGCGGCAAGCTGATCGATAACCCTGCCACCGACGATCACAAATCAATTAAAAAAAGGCATCCCATTCATTGAAAAGAGTGATGCCTAAGCTTGAATCCTTGCGTTACAAAGAAAAAGAAAAGCCGACCATTTGGTCGACTTTTCTTTTGGTCGAAGTAGCGTTATAGTAATCAGGCGGAAACCCGCATAAATACTAGGTTTTTCGCAGTCAAAAACAGTACATATCCCTGATTACCATGAGTAAGCAGAAACATAAATTGTTGTGAACGGTAATTAGTTAGAGCCTTGCATTTTCTTTTTTGATTTTTGAAGCGTGAAATATGTCCATTATTCCCATTTTAATTGACTTC
>JAZOVP010000121.1:0-13623 GCA_045658765.1 Eubacteriales bacterium
TATGGTATTTTTATCATGAGGTGATTTTATGAATAGTCCGCTTTTAGAAAAATCAATGGATTTCGCAACCGAAGTCATTTTGTTTTATGAAGCTTTTTCCAAAGCAAAAAGAGAAACAACAATAGCAAAACAATTATTGCGTTCCGCTACCAGCATCGGCGCAAACATCAACGAAGCCGTATATGGAAACAGCAAAGCTGACTTTATTTCAAAACTTCATATCCCATTAAAAGAAACCAGCGAAAGTATATATTGGTTAACTTTATTAAAACGAACCCATTTAATGGATTACGACTATGATAAACTTTCGGCATTGGCAGAAGAAATCAAGAGAATGCTCATCGCATCTTTAAATACTGCAAAATCAAAATAAATCACCAAAAAATAAAGACCGTCTGTTGGCGGTCTTTATTTTTATCCAATCCGAAGGATTGGTATGGCATCACGCGAAAGCGTGTATGGAATCAGCCGCTTTGCGGCTGCATGGCAATCAAAGCGCAGAGCGCTTTGTATTCCCCCCAAAAACTTTCATTTCTTCGGATTGATTGAAGATAGCTTCCGCACACAAAAAGCACCCGAACCGATGTTTAAAATCGGCTTGGGTGCTATTCTTTTTTCTTTTTTTTACTTTACTTTATGCTCGGAAATTACCTTTTTGGTATCGGTGAATACCACGCGAACGGAATCTTTCTCAAAAAGATAGCCCGCGCCTGCAAAAAAGCACTCGGGCATATTGATATCAGAGCCGATCACGATCGGGCACGGATGGGAAATGAATTCCTCTTCCCCTGCAGAAAGAATGCACGTTCTATGCTCATCGCCCGCCATCATAAATTCGGGCTTAATATTCTCACGGATCAGATCTGCCCAATTTTGATAAATTTCCTTTTCGATATTGAAAATCTCTTCTTTGCTTTGATGGGTGAAGGGCTTATGCACAATCACCACACGGTGATTTATCCCTTCTGCCAGATATTCCTTTTCGGCATTGGCGATCACCTCTTTAAGAAAACCGATCTGCGCTTCGCGATAAAGATGGCAGCAAACAACACCGCCATAGGCATCGGCGGAATCGTCTTTATCTTCGCCGCAATCGAGCACGATTGCCCAAATATCGCCAAGGCGAACGGTATAATAAAAATTCCCATTTTTATTGGCAAAAAAATCCGCCTGCTTTTCCGACCACTGCCCGCGCAAATCGTGATTCCCGCGAGAGAAAATCACGGGGATTTTCCCCCCCGTGATGCCTTCGATAATTCGATAGGCATAATCATATTTTTCAGGGCTCAAGCTATAATTTAAAATATCGCCGTTTAAAACCAAAAAATCAATTTTTCCATATTCTTTTTCAAAGGTTTTGGCGGCTTCGATCGGAAGATCAATCGCATTGTGGGCATCGGAAATATGATAACACTTTAAATTTTCTCCCTTTGCGGGGCGGAAGGAAAAGCGCTTTTCTTCTACTTCCCCAGTTTCGGGAAAATATGCCTTTCGATCAATCATTTTTTGGAAGCAAACGGTATATTCCCCCGCTTCATCCAAAACCTCCATCGGCACGGTCATACGGTGCACATGCACCATCGAGCGAAAGAGACCCGCCGCTTGATCGGGAAAAATCCGATCGCCGATTTTCACCCACATCAAAGAATCTTCCGATACGGGCACCATAATCTGATATTGATTTCCCACCGCAAACACCGCGGGTGAAGTTTTCATCAAGCTCATGCTTCCCTCCCAAGCTCTCATTTATGCGTTTATGATAGCATACCTCTTTTCTTTTTGCAATAAAATTCTTCTTTTTCAACAAAAAACGGAAACCATTTTGGGTTTCCGTTTTTGATTGCAACAATTTATTTTGCTTTGCAAGCATTTAAAAGCCGCAGAAGTTCATCTCTGAATTCTTCGCCGCTGCCGTCGATAGAGCGGGTAACATAGTTTTCATAGCAGCCCTTCACATCATAAGGGCTTCCCGATTTGGTGCATTCCCAAGCGGGCACATAGCCATGAGAGCCATTGGTATAAGCGCAAACGAAGGACATCTTAAAGGGGCTCTTTTCGCGGATCTGAATGCCGTTTTGATGGAACATTTCATACGGAGCACCGCAAAAGCCAATCTCACCGAAGGAAATCGCGCCAAAATGCATCTTCGTTTTGGCTCCAACGTTTGGATTCAGATTCAGATACACGCAATTTTCAGCCGCTCTGTGGTTGAAAAAGATATTCTGATTTTCAATCAGCTTTTGCTTCTTTTCGGGATCCTTTTCGCGATAAATGGCATTGGCGATCGCAACGGTGGCCTCATCGTGCTTCGGCACCGTGCCTTCGTAGTAATTCATCTCTTTTTGAATTTTACCGGTTTTGGCCTTTTCTTCCCCATCAAGCGCTTCGCGCACCGTGGTCATAAAGGCGGGGATCGCATCCATATAGGTTTTATACACGCGATCACCCTTCTTTGCGCTAAACACCGTGCAGCCACCTGCGCCCTGATAATAGGCAAAGAGCACGCCCAGCTCATTTTCAGCCGCTTCGCGGAAATCGTGAATGAAGTCGGCAGAAACCACGGGGCCAAAATAGCGGGTGGCAACACCGTAGTGGGTTTGATAGTTTACCATCAAAACATCTTTTTTCTCCTCGCGGGCAAAGCGAAGGGTGCGAAGCTCGGTATCGGGCTTCGATTCATAGCCGATCACATTGAGGCGGGAATCGGTGGTAACCTTGCCGTCTTCGGTGATAAAGCGGCGCACAAAGGAAATATCTTTGGTGTGCGCTTTGCCCACATAGGCCTCGGCAGGCGCAAGATCACGAAGCGCTTCTTCGGTTACTTCTTCGAGTCTCGGATAATAAATTTCGTACCACTCCTGCATACCGGGGGCTTCTTCCGTTCCCGCATCGGGCGAGGAATGATTGTGGGTAGCGGTGAAAAACATACTGTCTTCCCCAATGCCCAGATACCCGTATTTTTCTTTCACGATCTCCATGGATTTTTTCACCACATTGTAAAAGCTTTGGCGCAAATCGAGCGAATAGAAAAGCGCCACTTCTTCGCCGTCGGAAACAGCCACGCAAGTGATCTGCACGGGATCGTGGATCTCGCAGGTTACCGCGCCTTCATAGGTGCGAACGGGAGTGGTGGGCGACATATCTTTTCTGCCATAGCCCACGCTAAAGACCTCGGGAAGCATAATTTTGTTTTCCATTGTAATTCTCCTTTTTCTTCTTCAAAAAGTCAAAGCGTTTTATTTCAAGCGATGCCTTATCTGCACCGATTTAAAAGGCCGAGGATCACATCTTTGAATTCTTCGCCGCTGCCGTCAACAAAGCGGGAAGCATAGTTTTCATAGCAATCTTTCACATCGTATTGGCTTCCCGATTCGGTGCACTCCCAAGCGGGAACATAGCTATTGGAACCGTTGGTATAGCAGCACACGAAAGTCATCTGAAAGGGGCTCTTTTCGCGAATCTGAATGCCATTCTGATGGAACATTTCATACGGAGCCGAGCAAAAGGCAATATCGCCAAAGGAAATGGCAGTAAAGGGCATACTCACGGTGGCACCGAGCGTTACATTGCGATACACGCAATTTTCCGCTGCCTTGGCGTTGATGAAGGTGCTTTGCTGAGCAAGAAGCGCCTTCTGCTTTGCGGGATCCTTTTCATTATAGATCGAACGAGCGAGCGCCACGGTGGCGGCATCATCTTTGCGAACGGTGCCTGCATGGGTGGTCATCGCTTTTTGGATCTTGCCGGTTTGCGCGCGGGTTTCCAGAGAAAGCGCTTGCCTTACCGCGGTCATAAAGGCGGGAATGGCATCCATATAGGTTTTATACACGCGATCGGAGCTCTTCATTGCACTGAAGGTGGTGCAACCTGCCGCGCCCTGATAATAAGCAAAGTGCACTCCAAGCTGCCCCTCGGCGGCTTGGCGAAAATCGTGGATAAAATCGGCAGAAACCACATCGCCGAAATAGCGGGTGGCAACGCCGTAGTGGATTTGATAGTTTACCATCAAAACATCTTTCTTATTTCCACGATCAAAGCGAATGGTGCGAAGCTCGGTATCGGGCTGGGATTCATATCCCACCACATTCAAGGTGGAATCGGTGGTAACTTTGCCATCAGCGGTAACAAAGCGGCGCACAAACGAAATATCTTTGGTATTGCTCTTGCCAACAAAAGCTTCTGCGGGGGCAAGATCGCGAAGCGAATCTTCGGTTACCTCGCGCAATCTTTGAAAATAAATTTTTCTCCAAGCGGCCACGCCTGCGGCATTGGGGCTTCCTGCATCGGGAGAAGAATGATTATGGGTGGCAGTGAAAAACATACTGTCTTTTTCGATGCCAAATCCTGCAAATTCCTGCTGAATGATCGCCATGGAATCTTCCACAAGCTTGGGAAAACTCTGGCGCAGATCCAGCGAATAGAAAAGGGCAACCTCTTCCCCATCGGAAACCGAAACACAAGTGATCTGCACGGGATCATAGATCTGATTGGTTACCGCTCCGTCGTAAGTGAGAACGGGCTCCTTGGGCGACATATCCTTGCGAGAATAGCCAACACTAAATCCGGCAGGCAGAGTGATCGGGCCGTCTTGAGTTCCGGATCCTTGCCAATAAGGAATTTTATCGGTGGATTGATCCGGCTCTTTGGTGGTTTCATCCGGCTTTTTGGTTTCTTCCGGATCGGTGAATTTATTCGGATTTTGGGGATCTTTTTGGTTGGTGGGTTTTTTGCTGGTTTGAGGAACTTCTTCGGCAACAATTTCCTCTTCGGTTTTCGTTTCTTCTTTGGTGGGTTTGGTTTCGGCGATTTGGCTTTCCGAAGCACAACTCACAATCGAAAGCAGCATGCAAAACGCCAAAAGAACTGCAAGAATTCTTTTTTTCATTGCCACAATCTCCTATTTTTCTTCTTTTTCCAAAATGGATTCGAGGATCGGTTTTAGAGATTTTGCCATTCCGTAAAAACCAAGATCATTTGGATGACTGCCCTCCACGGTACCCCACTGAGCCCAGGGAGCAAAATTTTCTTCGCCATCCCAAAAATACACATTTTGATCTCCGTTTTTCACGGCGTTTTCATAGGTTTTTTTCACCACTGCCTTGCGCGCTCTCATCACCTCGAGCGGATCGCTCGTTGCCACCGCACTCATCATAATCACGGGAAGAGAGGGGTGCGCTGCGCGAATGATTTTGAAAAAGGGCTCGTGGGTTCTTTCCAAATGTGCCACATCGTCGGCATTGTGATCGTAATCCATCACAAAAAGTTTCATATCCATTCCCGCAATCTGGCGCGCCATTTTTTCTTCGCCAAACGCATTTCCCGAAAAACCGAGGTTGATATGATCCACCTCGAGTTCCGCCGAAAGAATATTCGGATAGGCATTTCCCGGATGGGTGGCGCAGGCGCCTTGGGTCATGGAATGGCCGTAATATACCACGGGCTCATCAAAGCGATAGGTTTCGCCCTCGCCCACAAAAGCAGTTTCGGCAAGACCGATGAAAAGTTCTTTCACCTCGCTATAAAGCGGGAAATGAATGGTGATTTGGCGCATTTTCGCTTCGTGAAAATGGTGAATGGATTCATATCCTTCCCTTGCCTTGAAGGGCGGCACGAAAGTGGATTCGTAGGAAAGTTTTCCTTCCTCGCGCACATAAAGATCAAAGCCCTCGGAGCCCGTGAGCGCAAAATGCGCCATTCTGCCGGGCTTTCCGAATTTCACGGAAATTGCCACATACGGGCTATCGGTGGAAAAGCGAACTCTGCCGCCCGCGGTGTTGCCGTGGAGGCGGTGAACGCCTTGCCCTTCCTCATAGGTGCGGGCAAATTCTTCGGGCAAACGGCGAAACATTCCGTTTTCATAAAATACCCCGTAAACCCGAAACGGCGCTTCGAGCACCGAATAGAATTTCAAATCCTGTTCCTCAAGCTCGGTGGGAACTTTTAAATTGCGATCAATTTCGCCAATATCCAGTTCTTCAACTTCCGGCACCGCGCCGATTGGAGCTTTATCCATAAAATTCTCCTAAAAAGAATTTATTTTGCCTTGCAAGCATTTAAAAGACGGAGCATTTCCTTTGCGAATTCTTCAGCGCTGCCGTCAACAAAGCGGGAAACATAGTTTTCATAGCAGCCGCTCACATCATATTGACTTCCCGACACGGTGCATTCCCATGCAGGAACATAGCTATTCGAGCCGTTGGTGTAAGCGCACACAAAGGTCATCTTAAAGGGGCTCTCTTCGCGGAGCCAAATGCCATTTTGATGGAACATTTCATACGCGGCGGAAACAAATCCGATATCGCCAAAGGAAATGGCGGTGAAAGGCAGACTTATCGTGGCCCCCACGCCCGGATTGAGATTGCGATACACGCAGTTTTCCGCGGCCTTGGCATTGAGAAAGGTGCTCTGCTGAGCGATCAGTTCCTTTTTCTTCTCGGGATCCTTTTCGTAATAGATCGAGGCGGCAAGGGCAACGGTGGCCTCGTCGTCTTTGCGAACAACGCCATCATAATTGCTCATTTCTTTTTGGATTTTTCCGGTTTTTACCTTTTCTTCCGCTTTGAGCGAATTTCTCAGGGCGATCATAAAGGCGGGGATCGCCTCCATATAGGTTTTATACACGCGATCGCCTTTTTTCGCACTGAATACCGTGCAGCCGGCCGCGCCCTGATAATAGGCAAAATGCACACCAAGCTGATTCTCGGCACTTTGGCGGAAATCGTGAATAAAATCGGCAGAAACGGCGTTCTTGCCGAAATAACGGGTGGCAACACCGTAGTGAGTTTGATAGTTCACCATCAAAACATCTTTTTTATCCCCGCGGTCGAAGCGAATCGTGCGAAGTTCGGTATCGGGCTTCGATTCATAATCCACCACATTCTGGGTGGAATCGGTGGTTACCCTGCCGTCGGAGGTGATAAAGCGGCGCACGAAGGAAATATCCTTGGTGTTGCTCTTTCCCACATAGGCCTCGGCGGGAACGAGATCCAGAAGCGACTTTTCGGTTACCTCACGGAGCTTTTCGTAATAGATCTTATACCAATCCGTCATTCCTTCCGCGCTCGGAGTGCCCGCATCGGGCGAGGAATGATTGTGGGTGGCGGTGAAAAAGATACTGTCTTTTTCAATGCCGAATTTTTTATACTTGCGCTCGATGATGTCCATCGATTTTTCCACAATGTTGGCAAAGCTCTGGCGCAGATCCAGCGAATAAAAAAGGGCAACCTCCTCCCCGTCGGAAACGGAAACGCAGGTGATCTGAATGGGATCGTGGATCTGATTGGTTACCGCGCTCTCATAAGTGAGGACAGGCACCGTGGGCGACATATCTTCCCGCGCATAGCCCACGCAAAAACCCTCGGGCAAAGCATCGGTATTCCTGGGCGCCTCTTCCTTTGGAGGATCCTCGATATCATCAAGCTCGCCCGAAGAACAAGAGCCAAGCGGCACCAACATACAAAGAAGCAAGAAAATGGCAAGAATTCTCTTTTTCATTGCAGGGTTCTCCTGAATCTATTTTATCAAAAGAATTTATTTTGCTTTGCAAACGTTCAAAAGGCGGATCATTTCATTTGCGAATTCTTCGCCGCTGCCGTATTTATAGAGGGTGATATAGTTTTCATAGCAACCTTCCACATCATACTGGCTTCCTTCGGGAGTGCATTCCCAAGCGGGAACATAGCCATTGGAACCATTGGTATAAGCGCAAACGAAGGTCATCTTAAAGGGGCTTTCGGCGCGAACCTGAATCGCATTCTGATGGAACATTTCATACGCCGCGGAAACAAATCCGATATCGCCGAAGGTGATGGCGGTGAAGGGAGTGGTTTTCGTTGCGCCGAGCTTATCTCTTTGCACGTGCGCTTCGGCATCGCGAAGATTATAAAAGCCCTTCTGCACAATCAGCTGCTGCTTGGTGCCCGCATTCTGTTCGCCGCAAACTTCATAAGCGGCTTCCACTTTTGCGGGATCGTCTTTGCGAACGGTGCCTTCATAAACACTCAATTCTTTTTGGATCTTGCCGGTTTTCACTTTGGTTTCTTTATCGAGCGCTTCTCTCGCGGCGTGCATAAAGGCGGGAATGGCATCCATATAGCTGTCATACACGCGATCGCCCTTGAGTGCACTGAAGGTGATACATCCTGCGGCGCCCTGATAATAAGCAAAGTGCATATCGAGTTCTTCCTCGGCGGCTTTGCGGAAATCGTGAACAAAATCGGCGGAAACCGCATTCTTTCCGAAATAGCGGGTGGCAACGCCGTAGTGAGTTTGATAGTTCACCATCAAAACGTCTTTCTTATCTTTGCGATCAAAACGGATGGTGCGAAGCTCGGTATCGGCCTGAGATTCATAGCCCACCACATCCAGAGTGGAATCGGTGGTAACTTTGCCGTCGGAAGTGATAAGGCGGCGAACAAAGCTGATGTCTTCCGTGTTGCCTTTGCCAACAAATGCCTCTGCGGGAGCAAGATCGCGCAGCGATTCTTCGGTTACTTCGCGCAGCTTTTCATAATAAAGCTTTCTCCAAGTGGCCACGCCTGCCGCGGAAGAATTGCCTGCATCGGGCGCGGAATGGGTATGGGTGGAAGTGAAGAACATGCTATCTTTGCCAATGCCGAATTCTGCATATTTCTTTTCAATGATCTCCATGGATTTTTCGATCAACTCGGTGGGGCTTTGGCGCAAATCGAGGGTATAGAAAAGAGCAACTTCTTCGCCGTCGGAAACCGAAACACAAGTGATCTGCACGGGATCGTGGATCTGATTGGTTACTGCTCCTTCGTAGGTGAGAACGGGTTTCACGGGGGACATATCTTTTCTGGCATAGCCCACGCTAAAGCCCTCGGGAAGGGTGATCGGACCCTTGGGGCCTTCTTCTTTGGTGGAATTTTCTGCGGTGGTATTTTCTTCCGAGGTGGCATCAAGATCGGTAAGCCCGCCGGAAGCACAGCTTGCAAGCGAAATCAGCATGCAAAGCATCAAAACAAGTGCGATGAGTCTTTTCATTGGTAATCTCCTTAAAAATTATTGAAACTGCACGGTTACGTGAAGATCCGTGTGTGCAATTTTATAAATCTTAAATTCCTCGTGGGTTTCATAAAGCGAAATTTCGCCGCCCTTGCACAAAACAGGTTCTTTTTCGTTTTTCACGGAAAGGAAGAATTCGTTTTGATGGCAATCGAGCTTCTTTTCGTCCACTTCGGTAAGATCGATTTCGATTTCGTTTTCGCCAAACGAAATTTTAGCATATTCCGAATAGAAAAGCTGATTCACTGCCTGAGCAAGATCATCGGCGTTCATCGAGCCGAATACCTCGCCCTGACGGTGCATAAAATCGCCCCACTTTTCAAGTTTCTCGCCATTCTTTTTGGGATCGAGATTTAAAAAGTTGGTCCAGTGAGCGCCGTAAAGGCAAATTTTCCTTGTGGCATCTTCGGTGTTTTGAAGCTCGATCTTTTCGGGATCGGAAGCAATTTCATCCCAAGGAAGCTTCGTTCTGCCCCACCAGAAGCAAGCCACTCCGTTATATACCTTCAAATTTCCGCCGCTTTCTTTGAATTCGGGGTAATTGAAGCTATCCGCCCAATAGCGAATGCCGTATTCGTGAAGAATGGCGGTCATTTTCTTGATGGTTTCTTCCGAAGCATAGCAAGCGCCGCAAGGGATCACAAAGCCGCGAACCTTGCCCTTCAGATTCCAAGCATCGAAAATTTTGAAGAAAAGATCCAGTCTTCTGCGAAGATCTTCTTCGGAAGCAAGGAAACGGGTAAGATTTTTCGAGCGGGGATCGCCTATCGTTTCCAAATGCTCACATTCGGAAACGCATTTTCCGTTTTCATCGTATCTGCCGTGGAGCACACCATGGAGCATATAATCCACCCCCGCCTCATCCAGCACCTCAAGGCACTTTTGGTGAGCTTCCACATCGAGCTTCGAGGCCTGATCCCAGCCCTCGGGATCGTGGGTGATTCCCGCTTCGCCGCGGAGCACATTTTCCTTATCCCAATCGGCAACCACAATCGCCGCAGCCACATTTTTGCCGATGGTTTTGGTTAAATTCTTTAAATGAACATAATCTTCAATCACATGGTTGCGATCGAGCCCCGAACGAGATGCCTTGCCTTCGGCGCGCAGATCTCTGCCGTCGATCCAGCCCACATCGTCCATCTCGAGAATCAAGCCAACCGGAATTTTCACAAAATCTTTCATTTTATTCTCCTTTGTTTTCACAAGGTTTCCACTCGCAATTCTACCGATTTTATAAGGGAATGTCAAGAGTTTTCGGGGGATTTGGCAAAAGGTTTTCAGCGATGGATCAAAACCCAAAACAACAAGCCCTTTCCCCCAAAATCAGTCGTTGCTTTTAAACACATCCGCCACTTCGCTGATGGTAACAAAAGCGTGCGGATCGATCTGATGAATAATCGAGCGCATTTTATAGATCTGGAAGCGATCCACCACAAAATAAATCACGGTTTTTTCGGCCTTGGAAAAGCCACCCTTTGCCGCAATTTTGGTGGTGCCGCATTTGAATTCCTCGATCAGTGCTTCGTTGATCTCGGCGGCCTTATCCGTTACAATCATCACCGATTTGGAGCGGTCAAGACCTTCTGCAATAAAGTCGATCGTTTTCAGCCCTGCCGCATAGGTTACAATCGAATAAAGCGGCAAAATCCAGTTTTTCATCACAATCCCGCACACAATGTATAAAATCACATTGTAGATCATCACGAAGGTTCCCACGGTGATATTGAGCTTTTTGGCAAAGATCACCGCCATAACCTCAACCCCGTCGATCGCGCCGCCGTTGCGGATGGTAAAGCCGCTTCCGATTCCCGAAATCAGCCCGCCGAAAAGCGCGCAGAGCAAAAGATCTTGCCCCGCAAGAGGCGAAGCCAAGCTCACATCGATCGGAAGAATATCCGTGATCAACCACGAAGCAAAAGAATACACCGCCACGGTGAAAATCGAATATACCGTGAAGGTAACGCCTTGCTTTTTGAGTCCAAATAAAAAGAGCGGAACATTCAAAATCAAAAGAAAAAGAGAAAGCGTGAAAGCAGGCGGGGTGATCTGCGAAAGCAGAATCGAAGTGCCCGAAATACCACTGTCGTAAAGCTTCACGGGCGCCAAAAATAAGTTCACACCCACCGCATTGATACATCCGGCAAAAAAGAGAAAAATAAAATTCTTCCATTGCAACGGGGTTTCTTTCTTTTTCATAAGTTCTCCTCCTTTCCGAAAACCGATTCTCTTCTATCTTTATTCTATCAATTAAATATGAACAAAACAAGAAATTCCCCGATTTTTTCCCTCGGTTTCTCTGCAAAAAAAGCACCCTCGGCAATCAAAGCCGAGAGTGCTTCCCATTATTTTTTCTGCAGTTTCTTTTTGGCAAAATAAAATGCGATATAAAACAAGGAAATATAAAGAAGAAACAAGAGCACCACACCGAGAGGATAAAAAACAGGATGCCCCGAAACAAGGCGGAATAAAATGTCATACGGGGTGCCGTCGCCGCCCATTAAAAACATATAATTATAGGGAATGGCAAGATCGGCAAGATAAGCCGCGATGCAAAACGAAACCAAAATCGAAAAAGTGATACCAATGTTTTTCTTTTTCATTTTTGCCATTTTTGCAATCAGAATATAAAGCGCGGCAAAGCCCGAAATGCAGTGGGTGATCCCCGAAACCACATTATCCAGCGACAAAACGGGATAAGATCCGTAATTCTGCCCCGCAAACAGCGTGCCGAAAAAAGCGCCGAGCAAACCGAAAATGGCAACAAAATCAATCGATGCCTCTTTGATTCTGCCGGTGGAAAAGGCCGCAAGCGGAATGGTAATGAGCTGAATACTGCAAAGAAAAAGCGGCAGATTAAAAAGGATCGGCTCTGCCGATTCCGAGCGAAGGCAAAGCATCGCAATCTTGAAAATCTCAAACGCATCAATCAGGATCGCACAAGCAATCAAAACGCGATTTTTCTCTTTTTCCGAGCCGTTTTGATTTTTGATTCCAAAAAGAATCGCAAGAAGTGTCATCGCAAAAAGAAGCGAGCCCACAAACAAAAGATGCTCAGGGGAAAAATACCCCTCGGGCTCACGGGTGTAGCCACCGAATCCAAAGAATTCTCTCATCATGTCCCTTCCTTTCCCCCTCATTATAGCAAAAGAAAACAAAATGTAAATATCTTTGTCGAAAAAGAAAAAAGCCCCCGATGTTCGGGGGGCTCCAATGATTTTTTCATTTATTTCAATTCTTAATAGCCATTTGCTGCAACACCGTAAACAGCTTCTTCATAAGTAAACCCTTCGAATTCTAGCTGATCAATCAATCCATCCCTAGAAAAAGCCATCATATCCAAGTAAGACTCTGCTTTTTTGGCTGCTTGCTCATTCCAATCAGCGCCGATGCGATCCACAGCAAAAACAGCATCCTCGGTAGCAAATCCTTCAAATTCCAACTGTTTAATCAATCCTTCTCTAGAAAAAGCCATCATATCCAAGTAAGACTCTGCTTTTCGCAAAGCATTTCTTTGCCCCATTGTCATGGAAGTTTCCATGTCTTCAACAAGTTCTTCTCCTGCGGATTCGATTTCGTATAGCGCTTCATCCAACCCCTCTTTATAGCTATCCACAACTTCTTCAGCATCAAAGCAGCCCACAAAGAAAACCGCTGAGAAAATGAAAATAAAACACAAAAACAGACTTGTAAAAACTTTTTTCATTTCAAAAACTCCTTAAAAATATCATTGTAAAAATAAGCAAATTACAACAAAACACTGTTTGATATAATTTTGCAAATGGAAAGAACATCCGCGCTGTTTACAAACTCAAACCTCACTTTTCCAACACCGGAAAACCACAGATCCAGTTCGCTGTCCCAATCGAAAGAACCTGCCGTTTCCACAGAATATGCCTGGATTTTACTGTAGGGAAGAGAAGTAAAATCCTTCTTTTTTCCTGTAAGCCCCTGAACATTGATCGAGATGATTCTTTTGCTTGTAAAAACGACTCCATCGCGCAGCCCTTTGTATGAAGAAACAATTTTTTCTCCGTCAACTAATAGAGAAAAAAGCACTTCTCCAAAAGAGCCGTTATCAACGGGTCTTAATTTTACAAATCGTCCGTTGCTAAAATCAACCATTTGATTCCTCAAATCCGCCATATAGCACTCCTCCTTTTTGTCGATTATAGACACTTTCCGTCTATTTGTCAATAGAAAGTTTCTATCTATGGCAAAATAAAAGCGGGGGTGAAAAAATGAAATTAAGCTTTGGCGAAAAGCTTCGAGGTTTGCGGGAAGACGCAGACTTAAACCAAACAGAACTGGGAAAAGCCGTTGGTATGACACAGCGCAAAATTTCCTATCTCGAATGCGGAAAATATGAGCCCAATATCGACGACATTATCGCCCTTTGCCGCTTCTTTAAAGTCTCCTCTGATTTTCTCTTGGGAATCCCCGATAAATATCAAAAAAAGCCGTGAAATTTCACGGCTTTTTTTATCTCGGGGGCAAAGAGATGAAAAAATCAATGCAAAGCATTGGGGTTACTTGCTTAACTTACTTTTTGCGGTATTTATTGAAGTAACAAGCAGTTTCTTAACCTCAATACACTTA
>JAZOVP010000122.1:0-31129 GCA_045658765.1 Eubacteriales bacterium
CCCTTGGATCCTTTGGTGCGCGGTGGTTTTTTTGGCGGGGCTTTCCCTTTTTTCCGATTCTCTCTTTCTCGGTGCGCTGAATGTTGCGGTTTCCGCGCTTTTTTCCCTGCCCCTTTTCCTCTTCTCCAAAAAAGAAAAACAGCGCCTTCTAACCATACTTTCTTCCCCCAAGAAAGTATGCAAAGAAAACTTTAGTTTTTGAATAGCAAACATCAATTCACTTTCGCAAAAAGCAAAGAAAACTTTAATTTTTGAATCGCAAATATCAAGCACCTTGCAAAACAATCATTCCCCCCTCGGGGGGTTAAGAGGGCTTTTTGAAAAAATCCCCCTTTCATAAAAAAACAACCTCGGCATTTGCCGAGGTTGTTCTCTTTTTTTAATCCAAAATGCTTTTGTATTTCTTCTTTTCCTTGGGGGTGAAAATGGCTTTGCCCAAGGCGGTGATTCCTGCTGTGATGGGATAAAGCACAAAAAACGGAATGGTATGGCGGATGATCTGACCGGTGGGCACATCTCCTGCTTCAAAAAGGAAATTCCAAACCAAATCCATAAAAATAAAATAAGCGGCGAAGCACGCAATAAAATGCACAAGGCGCATCAGCGCGGCGGGCTTATTGAGATCAAAAAGCCGTGCGCCAAAGCCAAGGCAGAGCGAAAACGGGAAAATACAGGCAAACAGTTTTCCGAAAAGATAGCTGAAAAATTGGAAAAAGGTTTGCTTTCCGCCGTCTAAATCATTTCCCAAAAGGGCAAATATGCCCACATAAAGAAAGGTGATCAGAAAAAAGGCGGTGAAGGTGGTGAGAAACACATTTTTCATAAAACCCACGGTTTTTTCTTTCATTTATTCTTCCTCCACAAGTTCGATATTCACAAAATTGGCTTCAATCCCCGCTTCGGGCAAAAACCGCTCAAAAAAGTCGCGGTTTTCCAGCACCACCGTGCAGGTGTCGTCTGAGGGATGAAAGCAAATTTTTTCTGCCGTTTTCAGTTCCCGATCAATCGAAAAGCGAATCTTCTTTTCGGTATCGAAAATCAGCTCCAGCGGGCTTACCATTCCCGAATGAGTGTGCAGTATGTTTTCCAAAATCTCATGTTCCGCAAAGGAGAGTCGGCTCGATGCCATTTGCCTCGAAACAGGCCCTGTGCGAAAGCGCTTGCCGAAGGGCATGGTCAAAAGGTGAAAATCGGTTTTTTGGCGATTTGCCAGCACCAAATTTTTGCAGTGCGTGGCACCGAAAACACCCGCCTTGGCATCGTTTTTCAGCTTTCCTTCCAAATCGTCGGTAACCGGATGGGAAAACAAAATATAAGGGATCTTTCTTTCCTGCAAAAAGGAAAGAATCTTTTCTTTTTCGGTGTTCATATTTCTAAATGGAACAAAATCCTGCAAAAAATTGCAGGATTTTTACTGTTCTTACTTTGCTGCTTTTGCCTTTTCAACGAGAGCGGCAAATGCCTCTTTATCGTTTACTGCAAGTTCAGCGAGCATTTTGCGGTTGAGCTCGATGCCGGCTTTCTTGAGTCCGTTCATAAAGGTGGAGTAGTTCATGCCGCACACCTTGGCCTGAGCGGAGATTCTGGTGATCCAGAGTTTGCGGAAATCTCTCTTCTTCTGCTTTCTGCCAACGAATGCGTAGTTGCCGCTTTTCATCACGGCCTGTTTTGCCATCTTAAAATGCTTGCTCTTTGCGCCCCAGTAGCCACGAGCGGCTTTCAATACTTTCTTTCTTCTTGCGCGGGTTACTTTTGCAAATTTAATTCTTGCCATATTTTCACACTGCGTTTAAAACGCTTATCCTTTCTTTCGTTTTCCCCGTTTTTATGCGTAGGGGATGAGCTTCTTGATGTTCTTTGCGTTACAATCGGAAATGTAAGCAGCTTTACGCAGCGCTCTCTTGCGCTTGGTGGTCTTCAGGTGTACCTGGTGTCTTCTGCCCTGCTGGGTCATTTTCACCTTGCCGTTTTTGGTAACGGAAAATCTTTTGGCGCTTGCCTTGTGAGTACGGATTTTTGCCATTTTTCTTTCTTCCTTTACTGATTATTTTTTTTGGGAGCAACAAACATGGTCATAAAACGACCTTCCAGATTCGGCTTCTTTTCCACAGTGCCGAATTCTGCCACGGCTTCTGCGATCTGATCCATCAGAACCAGTCCGCGGCCGGTGTTGTTCATTTCACGCCCGGAAAACATAATGGTCATTTTCACTTTGTTTCCCGCGGTGAGAAAACGGGTCGCATGGGAAATTTTGGTATCGAAATCGTGCTGACCGATACGGCAAGAGAATTTAATCTCTTTGGTTTCCACCGTAACCTGCTTCTTTCTGGATTCCTTTTCGCGCTTGCTGCGATCGAAACGGTATTTTCCGTAATCCATGATCTTGCAAACGGGAATGGGGCCCTGCGCGGTCATTTCAACCAGATCAAGCCCTTTATCGTATGCGATGTCGAGAGCTTTTTCGATTTTCATCACGCCAAGCTGGCTTCCGTCGGAGTCGATCACTCTAACTTCTGCGGCACGAATCTTTTCGTTGATGGTCATTTCCTTTGCGGCTATGTTCAAGCACCTCCCAAAAAATAAAGTGCGGAGAAAAACTCTCCGCACAGAAATATCCCCATAAAAATGAGTTTTCCTATTAACACTGCCCGACTCTTTGGCCGGCAGGTGAGAACGGAGTCGTACTTCTTCCTTTTGGTGTATTGATTATATCCCCATTCTATGGGTTTGTCAAGTGTGTTTACGGATTATTTACAAAAATGCTCCACATACGATTCGATCGCCTCTTCCACCACTTTCACTGCTTTGGCGCGATCGCCCGTTTCGTGCACCACGGTTTCCTTTTCCTCGAGCTGCTTATACACGCGGAAAAAGTGATTCATTTCTTGCGACACATGCTCGGGCAGCTGGGTAATATCCACATAGCGATTATAGGCAGGATCTTCAAAGGGAATCGCGATGATCTTTTCATCGTTTCTGCCGTTGTCGATCATGGTGATCACCCCGATCGGATAGCAGCGCACCAAGGTCATCGGTTCAATGTCTTCGCTGCACAATAAAAGCACATCCAAAGGATCCTGATCGTCGCCGTAGGTGCGGGGGATGAAGCCGTAGTTTGCGGGATACTGCGTGGAGGTATACAAAATGCGATCCAACTTTAAATATCCCGTTTCTTTGTCCAGTTCGTATTTTTTCTTCGAACCCTTCGGAATTTCAATCACCGCCACAAAATCGGTGGGGGTGATGCGCTTGGGGTTCATATCATGCCAAATGTTTCCCATATTGATTCCTTAATTGTTTTTTTGTTCCTTCAAAAGCGATTCCAATTCGCCCATAAAGGTTTCAATGTCTTTGAATTGACGATAAACAGAAGCAAAGCGCACATAAGCCACCTCGTCTGTTTTCTTCAGCCCTTCCATCACCATTTCCCCAATCAGCTTCGAGGAAATTTCGTGCTCGGTTGAGCCCATCGCCGCGCTTTCCACATCCTTCACAATGCGATCCATCTCTTCATACGAAACGGGGCGCTTTTGGCAGGCGTGCATAATCCCCGTGAGGAGCTTGGAGCGATCAAAAACTTGGCGCGAGCCGTCTTTTTTAATCACCATCATCGGCACTTCTTCCACCTTTTCATAGGTGGTGAATCGCCGCTGACAGCTCAGGCATTCTCTTCTTCTTCGGATGCTGCTGCCCTCGTCGCTCGGACGGGAGTCCAGCACCTTGCTTTCTTGATAGCCGCAGCCGGGACACTTCATAAATCTTCTCCTTTACGGTTCCAGGGAAATGAGTCCGTCTTTAAAATATCCGGTGTAGGTTCTGCCTTCGGCACCGTCGATCCCTTTCCAGGTATAGGTGCCTTCACCGTGAAGCTTATTGTTTTTAAATGAGCCGGTATAGCTATCGCCGCTTGCCCAAGTGTAGGTGCCTTGCCCTTCGCGAACATCGTTCACAAACGAGCCGGTATAGCTGTCGCCCCCTGCCCAGGTATAGGTGCCCTGACCGTTTTTCTTATCGTCGGTATAGCTTCCTTCATAGCGGTCGCCCGAGGCAAAAACATGCACTCCCGTGCCGTTTTTCATATTTTCCACAAAGTATCCGGTATAGCTATCGCCGCTCACATAGGTATATACCCCGTGGCCTTGGCGCATTCCGTCTTTCCATTCGCCCGAATACGTGTCGCCGGAAATATAGATCATGGTGCCGTTTCCGCTTCGTTTGCCGTCGGCCCAATCTCCTTCATAAACATCGCCCGAATCAAATTCCATTTTGCCGTTTCCGCTCGGAACCAGATCGTCTACCTCGCCGATATAAACATCGCCGTTTTCATAGCGAAGGGTTTTTTCTTCGGCGTTGTATTTGGCACTGCCGCTTTCAAAATAAGCCGTTCCCTTCACGGGTTCGCCCTTTTTCATTCTGCCGAGGAATTTCACCCCGCTGTCGAGCGTGGTATAGCGCAGTCCGAAAAGTGCGCCGATCAAAACAATCAGCAAAATTGCAATCACCGCCGCGATGGCAATGATCACAGGCAAAACCGCGCGATTTTTTCCTTTTGTCATATCTTTTATCCCTTTCCCTTACTTTCTTTTGAAAAAGAAAGTAAGCAAAGAAAACTTTAGTTTTTGAACTTCAAACACCAATTCACTTTCGCAAAAAGCAAAGAAAGAAAACTTTAGGTTTCGAGTTGCAAACACCAATTCACTTTCGCAAAAAGCAAAGAAAGAAAACTTTAGGTTTTGAACTTCAAACACCAATTCACTTTGCAAAACAAGAAAGAAAACCTTTCGTTTTTAAAACGCAAAACTTCCCTCTTAAAATTTTGCCAAAAGAAGCGGCAGAATATAATAAAGGATCGCAAGCAAAACATAAAGGCCCAAAATCCCAAGCAAAATCTGCCAGATCGGGCTCGATGCGGTTTTCAAAAGCGCATCTGCCTTCTTTTTTCTTTCTTCGGGCAGAAAGTAGCGATTCGGCTTCCCTTCCGCCTTCACGGTTTCAATCATTCTATCATAGCGCTTCACCGATTTTTCCCGAAAAGCGCCGAGTTCCTTTGCGCTTTTTGCACTTTCTTCGGAAAAACACCCGTTTTCCATCAATATTTTCACCGCTTTCCCCAAGGAAAAGCGCTGAACTGCAGTGAATCCGAGCGCGAGCACCACCGCAAGGAAAACACACCACATCATCATGGCAAGTTCATCCTGAAACGGCGAGATCACAAAAACCGAAAGCGATTCTAAAATCTGATCCATAATATCCTTCAATTTCAATCCGTTTTATCCCCTGAAAAAATTGGGGAGGAAAGGGGAATTTTTTTCAAAAACCCCTTTTATCAAAATCCAATCAGCCGATCCATTCCTTGCCGCCCATATAAGGTCTGAGGGCTGCGGGAATCTTCACGCGGAAAGCACCGTTTTCCTGAACAAGATTGTTTTCCAAAAATGCAATGAGCATTCTGGGGGGTGCCACCACGGTGTTGTTTAAGGTGTGGGCAAAGTATTTCTTGCCGTCTTCGCCCTTCACGCGAATTCCAAGGCGGCGCGCCTGTGCATCGCCGAGATTCGAGCAAGAGCAAACCTCAAAATATTTCTGCAAGCGGGGGCTCCATGCCTCCACATCGTAGCTTTTCACTTTCAGATCCGCAAGGTCGCCCGAGCAGCATTCAAGGGTGCGCACCGGCACATCCAAACTGCGGAAAAGTTCCACGGAATATTTCCACATCTTGTGGAACCAATCCATGCTCTCTTCGGGTTTGCAGATCACCACCATTTCCTGCTTTTCAAATTGGTGGATACGGTAAATTCCGCGCTCTTCAATGCCGTGCGCGCCCTTTTCCTTGCGGAAGCAGGGGGAGTAGCTGGTCATTGTGAGCGGAAGGGTTTTTTCTTCATTCAAGGTGTTGATGAATTTGCCGATCATGGAATGTTCGCTCGTGCCGATCAGGAAGAGATCTTCCCCTTCGATCTTATACATCATCGCTTCCATTTCTTCAAAGCTCATCACTCCCGTTACCACTTCGGAGCGGATCATAAAGGGCGGAATATAATAGGTGAAGCCCTTCTCAATCATAAAATCGCGCGCATAAGCGGTTACAGCGCTGTGAAGGCGGGCAATATCGCCCATCAGATAATAAAAGCCCTCGCCGGCAACTCTGCCCGCGGCTTCTTTATCGATGCCGTTGAAATATGCCATAATGTCGGTGTGGTAAGGAATTTCAAAATCCACCTTGGTTTTTTCGCCAAAGCATTCCACTTCCACATTGTCTTCATCGTTTTTGCCGATCGGCACACTGGGATCGATGATATTGGGAATCTTCATCATCTTTTCCTTCAGTTCTGCAGAATAAGCGGCCTCTTTTTCTTCGAGATCCTTAAGCTCTGCCGCCTGATCGGAAACAAGCTTCTTAATCTTTTCGGCTTCTTCTTTTTCGCCCTTTGCCATCAGCATACCAATCTGCTTTGAAATCTTGTTGCGATTGGCGCGAAGCTCTTCCCCTCTTTGCAGAGCGGCAAGCTTGGCATCATAAAGAGCGATCACTTCATCTACCAAAGGAAGCTTATCTTCTTTGAATTTTTTCTTGATGTTTTCTTTCACAATCTCGGGGTTTTCCTTGATGAATTTAATATCGAGCATGGTTTTCCTTCTTTCGTGAGAATCTGTTTTCTTGTAAACTTATTTGTGTTTTTAAAGATTGAGTAAGAATTCCTCTCCGCATAGGGATTCCAGAATTTCTTCCAAATCTTTGGAATCAAAGTATTCGAGGGTGATTTTTCCTCTTCCGGTGCCATCGTCGCGAATGGCAACCTTTCTGCCAAGAGAAGCGGCGGCTCTTCCCGCGATCTCTTTCATCTGCGCCTGATACACCTCGTTTTTCGCCTTATCCTTGGGAGTCTTTTTCAGCGGTTCCCCGCCCTCCAGAATATTGCGAACGGCATCTTCCACCTCGCGCACCGTCATCTCGCGATCCACAATCGCAAGCAGCATATCGTGAATCAGGCCCTCATCCTTCAAGGGAAGCAGTGCTCTGGCATGACCTGCCGAAATGATTCCCTGCTTCAAAAGACTCTGCGCCGAAGCGGGCAGATTCAAAAGGCGCAGCGAGTTTGCCACTGCGGCGCGGCTCTTGCCGATCTGGCGCGCGGCCTCTTCTTGCGTGAGGTTATAAGAGCGCATCAAGGCGGCATAGCCGTTTGCTTCGTCGATGGGGTTTAAATCTTCGCGCTGAAGGTTTTCAATGAGCGCCGCTTCCTGCGCGGTTTTTTCATCAAAATTCTTCACAATCACGGGAAGCTCCGTGAGCCCCACCATTTTCGATGCGCGGTATCTTCGCTCGCCTGCGATGATCTGATAGCCCGTTCCGAATTTTCTCACCAAAAGCGGCTGAATCACCCCGTGGATGCGAATGGAATCCGCAAGCTCCTGCAAGGTTTCATCGTGAAAGATCTTTCGGTGCTGATTTTCATCGGGATAAACTTTTTCGATCGGCGCGGTGATCACAATTTCGCCTTCTTGAAGCGCTTTTGTTTCCGGCGACGGGATAAATAAATTATTCAGCCCTTTTCCGAGCGGCTCTTTTGCTGCCATCTTTATCCTCTTTTCTCCATTTCACGGGCGATTTCAAGATATGCCTGCGCCCCTTTGGAATGTTTGTCGTAGTAGTAAGCGGGGTTTCCATGGCTCGGTGCCTCGGAAAGGCGCACGTTTCTGGGTACGGTGCTGCGGAAAATCTGACCGGGAAAATGCTTGCGGATTTCGGCCGCCACGGCAAGGGAAAGATTGAGGCGCCCGTCATACATCGTGAGAATCACGCCTCCGAGCGAAAGCTCGGGATTATACATCTGCTTCACCAAGCTCACCGTATACATCAGCTGACTCAAGCCCTCGAGCGCAAAGTATTCGCACTGCATCGGCACAATCACTTCCTTTGCGGCGCAAAGTCCGTTTAACGTGAGCAGTCCCAAGCTCGGCGGGCAGTCCATTATAATATAATCGTAGGAATCTTGATCCGCAAGTGCCTTTTTCAAAACACTCTCTCTTCCCGCCACCGCAGAAAGACCGATTTCCGCGCCCGCCAAATCCATCGTTGCAGGCACGCACCAAAGATTCTGAAATTCCGTTTTCACCACGGCATCCTCAATGGAAACCCCGTCGAGAAGCACATGATAGGTGGAAAACTTACATTTATCTTTATTGATCCCCACACCGCTTGAGCAGTTTCCCTGAGGATCCAAATCAACCAGAAGCACTTTCTTCCCCAAAAATCCAAGGGAAGCCGCCACATTGATGGCAGAAGTGGTTTTGCCCACGCCGCCCTTCTGATTGGCAAACGCTATGATTTTTGCCATTCTGATACCTTCTTTTTTCATTTGTTTTCCTATTATAGCCCCAAATCTGCTTTTTGTCAATGAAAAGGCACGGCATCTCCCCTGTTTTTCATGTTTCACGTGAAACAATTTGTCAAACAAAGAAAAAGCAGAGGGAGAATGGTTCTCCTCTCTGCCTCCCGAATGTTTCACGTGAAACAATTATTCTTTTGTGTATTTGGGCACCCGAATCGAATAGGATATATAGGCATCCTCGTCTTCTTTTTCGGCTTCCACAGTGAATCCCGCTTCGCGAATGGATAAAATCGCGCGATCCACGGAATTGACAAACACCCTCACATCCTTGATCACAAGCCGCCGCACGGGCTTGGGTTTGCCCGAGGGGCTATGGCCGAGCGCGGGCGAAAATTCCTCCGGCTTTGTTTCCAAGGTGGTGCAAAGATCCTCGGCCTTCTTTGGAGAAAGATCGTTTTCGGTGATGTAGTGCAGTGCAAAAAGGCGCATGGCGGGATCGCGCAAGCGAAGAAGCGCCTTTGCATAGCGCAAAGTAAGCCCGTGCTTCTCAATGAAATCGCGCTCTTCGCCCGAAAAGCGCAAAAGCCGCAGTTTGTTGTAAAGGGTGCTCTGGCTGATTCCAAGCCGCTCGGAAAGTTCGCTTTGGGTGTAGCGAAAGTTTTTCAAAAGCCGATCGAGCGCCGCGGCTTCTTCAAAGGGCGAAATTTCGGTGTGCTGAATGTTTTCCAAAACCGCAAATTCCGCGCCTGCCCTTGCGGTGAGCTCGATCACGCGGCACGGCACTTCCTTCATTTCGAGCATTTTTGCGGCGCGCAGCCGCCTTTCGCCCGAAAGCACTTCAAATTCGCCGCATTTTTCTTGCACCGAGATCGGGGTGAGCATTCCGTATTGCGCGATGCTTCGGGCAAGGGATTCCAGCTCTTCCTGCGGAAAACTGCGCCTTGCCGCCCAAGGCGACGGATAAATACGCTCAACCGGCAAAAATCGAATGGCTTCCTTTTTCTTTCTAAATTTGAGCATCATTTTCTCTCCTTTCCCCCTCATTTTAAGAAAATTCAACAGAAAATTTTGGGGAAGGGTGGTGTTGGAATTTGACTTGTTTTGTCGAAAAAGAAAAACACTTGACAAGAAAACAAAAAATCTTGGAGGAAAGAGAAAGAATTGTCATTGACCGAATTTGGCTTTTGTGGTATAATAATCTGAATTAAAATCGAAATTAGGAGTCAAAATGATTTACCGATTCGGAAAAACCCATCCGGATTCTCTTCTGATTTTGCCGGGAGAGGTTCTTGATGTGATCGAAAATGCCTCGGAAACCGAGATCCGTTTTCTCCTTGCCATCGCGCCCCTTCTTTCGGGCGGTGCCGAAGAGGAGGATTTAATTTTAGCGGCAGGGGATCTGTTTGAACGGGAAGAGGCGGTTTCCGCACTTGCGTTTTGGCGCGGATGCGGCGTTTTAAAAACCGATGCCAAGAAAAAATCCCCCGCTCGCAAGGCGGTGCGAATCCCCGCAGAAAAAAGGGAAGAGGAAATCGAAGAAAAAGAGCCAAAGAAAACTCTCGATGTGGATGAGCCCCCGTTTTATTCCTCCAAGGATCTTGCTGAAGCGGCGGAAACCATGCCCGAGTTTAAAAATCTTGTTTCCTTTGCCGAAGAGCGCCTTGAAAAGGTGATGAATACGAGCGAGCTTGCCAAGCTCTATTCGTTTCTTGATTATCTGAAATTGCCGCTTGATGTGGTGATGCTCGTGATGGAAGATTGTTGCTCTCAGGGCAAAAAAGGGCTTCGCTATATTTCCAAAGTTCTGGTTACTTTTGCCGACGAGGAAATCAATACTTATGAAAAAGCCGAAGCGTATTTCCTTTCCAAAAAAGAGCGCCAAAGCTATGAAAGATATGTGAGAAATCTCTTTGGTCTGGGCGATCGAAAGCTTGCCCGCGGCGAAGCCGAGTGCATCGGCACTTGGAAAGATAAGTATGGCTTCGGGGAAGAAATGCTCGATGCCGCCTATGAAAAAACCGTGGCGGCAGCAAAAAATCCCACGATCAAATATATGCACAAAATTCTGGCAAGCTGGCATGCCTCGGGAATCAAAACCCCCGATGAAATCGATTCCGCTCCGAGCGGCGAAAAAGCCCCCAAGAGCTACGATTTGGATGATTTCTTTGAAAAAGCCGTTGCCAGCGGAAGAAAGGACTTTTAAGATGTTCAATCGCGATAATTTGGAGCTTGTTGAGGAGCGCCTTCGCGCCCAAAGAATCACGGAAGAACTCGCGGCCGATCGCCGCAGGGAAGAGGTGGAAGGAAAAAATCCCCGCCTTCGCGCCCTTGGCGAAACGTTGCGTAATTTCGGTGTGCGCGTGCTGGAAGAAAGTATGCGCGGATCGGAAAATCTTTCCGCTCGCATTGAAGCCCTGCGCGCCGAGCATCGGCAGGTTCAGGCAGAATATGCCCTTTTGCTTCAGGAAATGGGCTATCCGAAGGATTATACCCAAATCAAAACCGCCTGCAAAAAATGCTCCGATACGGGCTATTTTGAAGGCAAAATGTGCGAATGCTTGAAGAAAGCCGCCGTTTTGGAAGGGTATCGCACCAGCGGCATCGGCGCCCTTTTGCAAAAGCAAACTTTCGAGAATTTTGATCTTTCTTTTTATTCCGATGCCCTCCTTCCCGAAAAAAATTATTCCGCGCGCGATGTGATGAAAGAAATCTTCGGATATTGCCGCGATTATGCCGAAAATTTCTCGCTCTCCTCGCCCTCGCTTTTGTTCATCGGGGGCACCGGGCTCGGGAAAACCCATCTTTCCAGTGCCATCGCGGGCAAAGCCATCGAAAAGGCATTTGATGTGGTGTATGAATCTGCTCCGCAGGTTGCCGCCATTTTCGAGAAAGAACGATTCGAATCCGAAGAGGAGGCCGAAGGCACCCGCCGCCTTCTCGAGGCCGAGCTTCTCATTCTCGATGATCTTGGCACCGAGCCGAGCTCCAAGGTTTCCGCTTCCGCGGTTTATCGCCTCATCAATCATCGCGTTGCCGTGAAAGGCCTTCCCACCATTATCAGCACCAATCTCACCTATCGTCAGCTCGAAAAGCAGTATGATTCCGCCATCCTTTCCCGTCTTCTCGGGGAATTTTCCGTGAAATTCTTCCAAGGGGAAGATGTGCGCATGGCAAAACTTCAAAGAAAATAAATTCAAAATAAAAACAACCTCGGCTCTTGCCGAGGTTGTTTTTCTCTTTTTCCCCCTTTTTTCGCGTTTGCAAAAAAATCGCTTACCACCGCCGAATTTTGCCTGAAAACAGCACCCAAATCCCACCAAAATTGAACTATTGGTAGAGTTCATAAAAAAGAAACAAATTATTCTACCAATACGAGATTTTTGAAAGGGGATTTCCTTGACACGAAAGGAGCGGGAAGAGTATAATGATAGAAATTGTCAAAGATTTTAAGAAAAAAGGAGATTCCGAATTATGAACCGTGTATATAATTATTCCGCAGGCCCCTCGATGCTTCCTCTTTCCGTTTTGGAAAAGTGTGCCGCCGAAATGACCGATTTTCAGGGCACCGGAATGAGCGTGATGGAAATGAGCCATCGCTCCAAAGCATACGATGCCATCATCCGCGATGCCTTCGATACCTTCCGCCGCGTGATGAATGTGCCCGAAAATTATAAGATTCTTTTCCTTCAGGGCGGTGCTTCCACCCAGTTTGCCGCAGTGCCCCTGAATCTGATGAAAACCGGCAAAGCCGATTATATTGTGAGCGGCGAATTTTCCGGCAAGGCCTATAAAGAAGCCAAAAAATACGGCGATGCCCGCCTGGTTGCCACCAGCGAAGATACCACCTTCGATCGCATCCCCGCCTTTTCCAAAGCCGATATCCGCCCCGATGCCGACTATGTTCACATCTGCTACAACAACACCATCTTCGGCACTCATTTCAATTCCATCCCCGATACGGGCGATGTGCCTCTTGTTTGCGATATGTCCAGCTGCATTATGTCGGAACCGATCGATATTTCCAAATTCGGTATGATCTATGCCGGCGCGCAGAAAAATATCGGCCCCGCAGGTCTTACCGTGGTGATCATCCGCGAAGATCTTTTGGGAAATGCCCGTCCCGAAACCCCCACCATGCTCGATTATAAAGTGATGGCAGATGCCGATTCGATGTATAATACTCCCCCTTGCTATGCGATCTATGTGGCAGGGCTTGTGTTCCGCTGGGTGGAAGAACTTGGCGGCGTGGAAAAAATGCACGAAATCAATCAGGCAAAGGCCGAGCTTCTTTATAAGGCCATCGAAGGCACCAAAATGTTCAAACTCCACGCGCAAAAAGAGAGCCGTTCTTTGATGAACGTTACCTTCCGCACCGATAGCGCCGAAATGGATAAAAAATTCATCGCCGCCGCCGCAGAGCGCGGAATGCTCGCCCTCGCCGGCCATCGCAAAGCAGGCGGTATGCGCGCCTCGATCTATAATGCAATGCCCGTAGAAGGGGTTGAAAAGCTCGCCGCATTCATCAAGGAATTCGATGAAAAAGGCGGAGAAATTTAACGCAAAAAAGAGAAAAAGGGGTATACAAAATGAAAATTAAGTTGTATAATAAAATTGCTCAGTGCGGTCTTAGCCGCCTTCCCGCCGATTTCGAGGTGGGAGCGGAAGTAACCGAAGAAAACGGCATCGTGGTTCGCTCCGCGGATCTGCATGAAGTTTCATTCCCCGAAACCCTTCGGGCAATCGCCAGAGCAGGCGCGGGAGTGAATAATATTCCCGTGGAAAAATGCGCGGAAAGCGGCATCGTGGTATTCAATACCCCCGGCGCCAATGCCAATGCCGTGAAAGAGCTTTGTCTTGCCGCAATGCTTCTTTCCTGCCGTAAAATTTCCGATGGCATCGAATGGGCAAAATCCCTCTCGCAAAATCCCGATGCCCTCAAGATTGTGGAAAAAGAAAAGAGCCGCTTTGCAGGTCCCGAAATCCTCGGCAAAACCTTGGGCGTGATCGGGCTCGGCGCCATCGGCGGTATGGTGGCAAATGCCGCCCTCGCCCTTGGCATGAATGTGCTCGGCTATGATCCCTTCGCTTCGGTGGGCGCCGCTTGGCAGCTTGATCCCAGAGTGAAGAAAATCGATGAACTCGATGAAATCTTTGCCCAATCCGATTTCATCACCGTTCATGTTCCCTCAATCCCCGCAACCCGCGGCATCATCGGCAAGGAAAACATTGCCAAAATGCGCGATGGGGTTCGCATTATCAATCTTGCGCGTGCCGATCTTGCCGTGGATGCCGATGTGCTCGAAGGCATCGAAAATAAGAAGATCGCCGCCTATTTTACCGATTTCCCCACCGGCGCCCTTGCCGGCAAAGAGGGTGTGATCGCCACTCCCCACCTCGGCGCTTCCTCTCCCGAAGCGGAAGATAATTGCGCCGTGATGGCTTGCGATCAGCTTGCCGATTTCCTTCAAAACGGCAATATTAAAAACAGTGTGAATATGCCTGCAGTAAAGCTCGGCAGAAGCTATGAAAACCGAATCGGCGTGATCCTGAAAACCGGCACCGATATCGAAAGCTTCGTTGCCGGCGGCAATATTTCCCGCGGCACCCGAGGCGATTTCACCTATCTTTTGGCAGAGCGCGCAGAGGAATTTGATCTAAATGCAATCAGAAGCGTAGGAGGCGTGATCCGAGTAACCTCCTACTAAAAAATAAGGAGGCCTTATGGCACTAAACCGCAGAAAAGAAAGAGAGATCGTTTTTCAAATGCTCTTTGCTTCCCAGTTTTTACCCGAGGAAGAAAGTGAGCATTTGTATGAAATTTTGATCGACCAAATGGAAGCAGAAGCCCGCGAGAGCGAGTATATCAAAGAAACCTTCTTCGGCGCCCGCTTGTATTTCCCCAAAGCATTCGAAAAAATCGAGCAAAGCGCAAAGGATTGGAAGATCACCCGCCTTTCCAAAGGCACTCTCACGGTTTTGGGACTTGCCATTTATGAAATGGATTGTTCCGAATCCGTTCCCACCAAAATCGCCATCAACGAAGCGGTGGAAATTGCCAAGCGTTTTTGCGAGGACGGAGCGAAAAAATTCGTCAACGGAATCCTTGGCACACTTGCGGAAAAGTGATATGAAAACGGGCCTTTATTTCGGAATCGATACCAGCAATTATACGACTTCGGCGGCAGCGGTAACCCCTGCCGGCGAAGTCTTTTGTGCAAAGCGGCTTCTTGCTGTTCCCCAAGGTGAAAAGGGAATGCGCCAGAGTGACGCTTTGTTTTGTCATACAAGGGATTTGCCCGAAATCATCTCGGAAGTCATGCAAAAGGCAAAAAAGGCGCTCGGCGAAGTCGAAATTTTGGGAATCGCGGCGTCAAACGCCCCCAGAAGGCAAGAGGGCTCTTATATGCCCTGCTTTTTGGCGGGAATGAATGCGGCAAAAAGCGCGGCAGAAATTTTGCAGGTTCCCTTTTTCACCTTTTCCCATCAGGAAGGGCATATTGAAGCCGCTCGTTTCGGCGCCGAAAAAGAGGGAAGGGGTTTTCCCGAAAAAGAATTCTATGCCTTCCATTTATCGGGCGGCACCACCGAATTTCTTCAGGTTTGCGAGGAAAACGGTCGTTATGAAGCTTCTCTTCTTGCCGAAGCGCTCGATCTCACCTGCGGTCAGCTCATCGATCGGTGCGGAGTGCGCCTCGGGCTCGGCTTTCCCGCAGGCAAGGAACTGGAAAAACTTGCTTTTTTGAGCCAAAAAAGATTTTCGGTAAAAATTCCCAAAAAAGAAGACGGAATCAATCTTTCGGGCTTTGAAAACAGATTCGAAAAAATGATGACACAAGGCGAAGAAAAAGAAAATCTTGCCCGCTTTGTTTTCGATATTACCATCGAAGCCATTCGCACTCTTCTCACCTTTGCCCCAAAAGAAAAGAAGGTGATTTTCTCCGGCGGGGTAACTTCTTCCCATCTTGTGAAAGATGCCTTAAAGAGCGAAAATCATGTTTTCGCCGCGCCCGAATTTTGTGCCGATAATGCCATCGGCACCGCGCTTTTGTGCAGAAAAGGAGCGATGAATGGATAAGCAAAATGCCCTCACCGTTACAGGGCTGAATGAATATATCAAAGCAAAACTCGATACCGATCCCATCCTTGCAGGCGTTTTTGTGAAAGGCGAAATCTCGAATTTTGTGAATCACTATAAAACGGGGCATTTTTATCTTTCTCTCAAGGATGAGGGCGGCGTGGTGCGCGCGATTATGTTTCGCCAAAGCGCGCAGAAGCTGAATTTCGTTCCCGAAAACGGAATGAAAGTGATTTGCTACGGCAGAGTTTCCTCTTATGTGAAAGACGGTCAGTATCAGCTTTATATCAGCTCCATGGAGCCCGATGGCATCGGCGCGCTTTATATCGCCTTCGAGCAATTAAAGAAAAAATTGGAAGCCGAAGGGCTTTTCGATCCCATCTATAAAAAACCGCTCCCCAAATATCCGAAAAAAGTGGGCATCATCACCTCGCCCACGGGTGCGGCAATCCGCGATATGATCAATGTTTCAGGCAGAAGATTCCCCCTTGCCGAGCTTTGCCTTTATCCCTCTCTGGTTCAGGGCGATGGCGCTCCCGCTCAGTTGATTCGAGGAATCGAAGTGTTCAATGGTGAAGTCCCCGTGGATGTGATCCTTCTCGGCAGAGGAGGGGGAAGCTTGGAAGAGCTTTGGGCATTCAACGATGAAGGCCTTGCCCGTGCAATTTTTCATTCCAAGGTGCCCATCATTTCCGCAGTCGGGCACGAAACCGATTTTTCCATCAGCGATTTTGTGGCCGATCTTCGCGCCCCCACCCCCTCGGCGGCGGCCGAACTTGCCCTGCCCGAAGCAGGGGAAGTGAAGCGAAAGCTTTTCAATGTGATCGATCGCATGGCACTTGTTTCCGAAAATCGCATCAAAAATTTGCGCGCCAAGGTGGCAAATCTTGCCGCCACTCCGCAAATGCAAAGCCAGATGCGCCTGATCGACGATCGCAGAATGAATCTTTTTTCCCTCGAAAGGGAATTGGAAAATAAAATGGCGCTTCTGATCGAAAATAAAAAGCGCTCGCTCCTCACCAAAACCGCAACCCTCGAAGCACTCAGCCCCCTCGCGGTGATGACAAGAGGATACAGCGCCGTATTCGGCGAAAACGGAAAAAGTATCAACACAAAAGAAAACATAAAATCCGGCGACAAGGTTTCCATCCGCTTTTCCGACGGAACCGCCAAAGCCGAGATTTTGGAGGTAGAAGAATGAGCACTGAAAAAAAAGAATTGACCTTTGAAGAAATGCTCCGCAGATTGGAAGAAATCGTGCGCGCTCTGGATTCTGTGGAAACCCCTTTGGAAGAATCGCTCACCTTGTTTGAAGAAGGCGCAGGGCTTGTTCGCGCCTGCACGGAAAAGCTCGATCAAGCGCAGCAGAAGGTTACCGTTTTAACCCAAGGCCCCGCCGGAATCACCGAAAAAAGCTTCACCGAGGGCGCATAATGCGCTTTCTTTCCCTTTCCGAACTTTCGCGCCTTTCGCTTTCGGAAGCGGAAGCGTATTGCGAAAAAATCCGTGCATTTTTGGTGAAAACCGTAAAAGAAAACGGCGGTCATCTGGCAAGCAATCTCGGCATTTGCGAAATCAGCGTTGCTCTTTGTCGAGCGCTCGATCTTCCCCGCGATCGCGTGATCTACGATACGGGCCATCAATGCTATGTGCATAAAATTCTCACCGGCCGCGGCCCCGAATTTTCCACCCTTCGCACCGAAGGCGGCATTTCGGGCTTCCCTAAGCGCGAGGAATCCGAATTCGATTCTTTTGGCACCGGCCATAGCGGCACAGGGCTTTCCGCCGCCCTCGCCTTTGCCAAGGCAGATCGCTTAAAAGGGGAAAACAATATCACCGCCGTGGTGATCGGCGATGGCTCTTTTGCAGGGGGTATGGTGTTTGAAGCACTCAATAATATCTCCTCCCGCGATCGCGTGATCATTCTCTTAAACGATAATAAAATGAGCATCGGAAAAAGCGTTGGCCGATTCCGCAAAGCCCTCAACCGCATGCGCACCGAAGAGTATTACCGCTTAAAATCGGGCGTGGAGGATGTGCTCGAAAAAATTCCCGTGGCGGGTGAAGTTCTCACCGCCGCCGCCCGCAAAATCAAGCATAGCATCAAGCGCCAAGCGCTTCCGGGCGGGAATTTCTTTGAAGATATGGGGCTCCATTATTTCGGCCCTGTTGATGGCAATCATCTCGAGCAGGTGGAAGTGCTCCTTCGCGAAGCCAAAAAGCGCGAAGGCCCTTCCGTGATCCATCTTTGCACCCAAAAAGGCAAAGGATATGCCCCCGCCGAAACCGATCCCGCCAAGTTCCACGGGGTTTCCCCAAAAAAAGGGGAAGAGAAAAAAGCAAAATCCTTTTCTCGCCTCTTCGGGGAAAAAATGGTTTCGCTCTCCGAAAAAAATAAAAAAATCCTGTGTATCAGTGCCGCCATGTGCGATGGGGTAGGGCTCGGCGAATTTGCCGAAAAATTCCCCGATCGCTTTTTCGATACAGGCATTGCCGAAGAGCATGCCATGACCTTCGCCGCAGGGCTTTCCGCCGCGGGGTTCAAGCCCGTTTTTGCCGTGTATTCCACCTTCTATCAGCGTGCGGTGGATCAGCTTTTGCACGATGCGGCATTGCAGAATCTTCCCATCACGGTGTGCCTCGATCGCGCAGGCCTTTCAGGGGAAGATGGCGCCACCCACCACGGAATGTTTGATGTGGCGCTCTCGCTTCCGATTCCGAATTTAAAAATCTATTCTCCCGCCACCGAAAAAGAACTTTCCCTCGCTCTGGAAAGTGCAGTGGCAGAAGAAACCTGCCCCACCCTCATTCGCTATCCGAAGGGCTCTCCGAGTAAAAAAATCGAAGAAGCATTTCCGATGGCTTTGCCCCTCGAGAAAAAAGACTTTGAAAACAGCGAAAATTGTGGTATGATAATGGTAAGCTACGGCAGAATCACCGAAGAAGTGCTTCTTGCCGCAGAAAAACTTTCCGCCGAAGGCGAAAAGATCACCGTGGTTCGCTTTGCCATGCTCAAAGGATTTTCCGAAGAAAAGCTTGAGGAAGTGTTTTCGGGCGCGAAAAAAATCCTCTTCGTGGAAGAGGGAATCAAAAACGGCTCGTTTTCGGAGCATTTGGCAGCGCTCCTTTCGGAAAAAGGGCTTCTTTCCGGCACTGCGATTCGCATTTTGGCAAGCGATGAAAAATTTGTTTCCCATGGCGCTCTTTCCGATCTTCTTGCATCGGAAGGGCTGAATGCCGAGGGAATAGAAAAGGAATGGAAAAAGTTTGGCACGGCTTGATGTTTATCTTTATGAAAACGGGTATTGCCGAAGCCGCAGTTTAGGGGCTCGGCTCGTTCGCTCGGGGTATGTGTATGTGAATGGAAATGAATGCACCAAACCCTCCACCGAAATTTTGCCCGAGGATACCATTGAAATTTTTCAGAATCCGCTCACCCGCTATGTTTCCCGCGGAGGGCTCAAGCTCGAAGGAGCCCTTTTGGAATTCGGGGTTTCGGTGGAAGGAAAAGTTTGCATCGATATCGGCGCCTCCACCGGAGGATTCACCGATTGCCTCCTCCAAAACGGCGCAAAAAAAGTGTATGCCGTGGATTCGGGAAGTGAGCAGCTTCATCCCTCGCTTCGCGAAAATGTTTGCGTGGTATCTCTGGAAAATACCAACGCGCGTTTTTTGGATGAAAGCATGGTTCCCGTTTCCGAAATCGTGGTGATGGATGTTTCGTTTATCTCGCAGCGCCTTTTGTATAGCGCTGTTACCAAAGTTTTATCCGAAGGGGGATTTTTCATTTCCCTTATCAAGCCCCAATTCGAAGTGGGTCGGGAATCCATCGGCTCGGGCGGCATTGTTCGCAGCGAAAAAGCGCGGCTCGACTGCATCGAATCCCTTCGCTCGGAAGCCGAAAAATATGGTCTTAAAATGGAGAAAACAATGGTCTCTCCCATCGCAGGCGGCGATGGAAATGTGGAATATCTGGCTCTGTTCTCGAAATCGGGAGCAGAAAAAGGAGTGGGAAAATGAAAAAAATTTGTCTTTATCCCAATATCGACCGCAAGGGCTCCATCGAGGGCGCAAAAAAAGTAGCCGAAACCCTGCTTTCCCTCGGAGCTGAAGTTTATCTGCCCGAAAAATTTGCCGAAAACGAAGCGCTTTCGGCGCTTTCTCCGCGCCTTTTCTTCGTTTCGGAAGAAAAGCTCTTCTCGTGCGGGGAAGTGCTCATCCCCTTAGGGGGCGACGGCACCATTCTATCCGTTGCCGAGCGCGCCGCCGAATCGCAAATCCCGATTTTCGGAATCAATTTCGGCACCGTTGGTTTTCTCACTGCCCTGGAAGAAAAAGAACTTTCGGCTCTTTCCGATTTGGTAAACGGGAATTTCACCGTGTCTTCCCGCATGATGCTCTCTTGCCGCATCAATTCCGAAAAAGAGCTTTTATCCCTCAATGAATTTGTGATTGCCCCCGCCGAGGGCTTCCACATTGTGGAATTAACCTTAAATCAAAACGGCAAAAAACTTTGTGATTTCCGCGCCGACGGCCTCATTTTCAACACCCCCACCGGCTCCACGGGCTATTCCTTCTCTGCGGGCGGCGCTGTTTGCGATGCGGAATTCGATTCGATCGGAGTGAAAGCCATTTCGTCTTATCTTCTGATCAATGCGCATCATATGATCTTCTCTCCCGAAAGCGAATTTGAAGTGGAAAATTTCAAAACCGCCGGAGGAAGTGTTACCGTTTGTGCCGACGGCAGAAACCGCCGCACCCTTTCCGAGGGCGATCGGGTTTTCATTCGCCGCGCCGAAAAACGGGTGAATTTGATCTTTTTAAAGCCCCAAAGCAATTTAGAAGTATTTTTCCGTAAATTCTGAGGTAATTATGAAAAACGAAAGACAACTCAAGATCCTTGAAATCATCGCGGAAAAAGAAATCCGCACTCAGGAAGAACTCAGCGCTCGGCTTTCCGAAGTTGGCTTTTCCGCCACCCAAGCCACCGTTTCGCGCGATATTAAGGAGCTTCATCTGCAAAAAGTTCCCTCCGAAAACGGCGGCACCAAATATGTGGTGGCAGAAAAAAAGGAATCCGCACCCGAAAACACACTCGATAAATATAAAAAGGTATTAACCCATGTGCTCACCGCCGCGCTCCCCGCGGGCAATATTGCCGTGATCAAAACCCTCTCCGGCACTGCAAACGCCGCGGCCGCCGCGCTCGAAGCCCTTCGCTTCCCCGAGATCATCGGCACCTTAGCAGGCGACGACACGCTTCTTGTGCTCTTTGCCGATAATCCCACCGCCGCTCTTTTTTGCGACAAAATCAACACAACCTATTTAAAAGAAGAATAAGGAGTTTTTATGCTCGCATCGCTTTTTGTATCCGATCTTGCTCTGATCAAACGCCTTTCGGTGGATTTCCATCGGGGCTTTTCGGTGCTGACCGGCGAAACCGGTGCGGGAAAAAGCTTGGTGCTCGATTCCATTGCGCTCTTTCTTTCCTCCAAAGGGCAAAAAGAGCTTGTTCGCCGCGGCGAAGAAAAAATGGAAGTCTCTCTTTATTTCACCGATCTTTCCGAGGAGGCCGAGGAATTTTGTTCCGAGCTTGTGGGGAAAGAAGAAATCGCCGACGGGGTAACCCTTTCGCGCGTGGTGTTTGCCGATGGCAAAAGTACTGCAAAAATAAACGGCAGAAGTTTTCCCTTCGCGCGCGTTTCCGAGGCGGCAAAAATGCTCCTCTCGGTTCACGGTCAGCACGAATCGGGCGGGCTTCTGGATGAAAAAAAGCATCGCAAGTATCTGGATTCGGCGCTCGACGAAGAAGGCCGGAAAGCGCTTTTGGAATATTCCGAGCTCTATTCGGAATACCGTGATTTATCCGCAAAAATTTCCGAAATGGAAAGGGAAGCGCCCGATGCCGAAGAAACCGTGGCTCTGATTGATTTCAAACTGCGGGAAATCGCAAAGGTCAAGCCCAAAATCGGTGAGGAAGAAGCACTCGAGAAAAAACTTGCCACCCTTCGCAGTTTCGAAAAAAATTATAGTGCCCTTTCCACCGCAGAGCGTGCGCTCGGCGGCGGCGAAAAGGGAAAAGGCGCAATCTATCTTTTGGAAGGCGCCGCAAGAAAGCTCGAGCAGTTTGGCGAAGAGGAGCCCTATTCCTCCTTCTCCGCGCAGCTTTATGAATTTGCGCGCAAAGCAAAAGAAATGCGCGATGAAATCGGCTATCAGCTCAGCGAATTTTCCGAGGAAGATCCGGGCGATCTTTCCGATCGGGTGCAAAAGCGCCTCGATGAAATCTGGCGCCTCAAAGCAAAATACGGCACCTCCATCGACCAAATCCTTTCTAAATATGAAGAGTTAAAGCAGAAAAAAGACTTGACTCTCTCTTTAAAAGATGATATAAAAAGAGGAAAAGAAAAGCTCAAAAAGCTCAAAAAAGAGCTTCTTTTGGCAGGCGAAAAAGTAAGCGCTGCCCGCAAAAAATGCGCCGAGAAATTGGAATCGGAAATCCATTCGGTGCTCGCTTTTCTGGATATGCCGAAAATGCGATTTTCGGTGCTCTTTGAAGCGCTCTCCGAACCAAGCGCCGAAGGAATGGAAAAAATCACCTTCGGAATTGCCGCCAATACGGGCGAGGGAATCAAATCGCTTTCTCAAGTGGCTTCGGGAGGGGAACTTTCCCGTATTATGCTCGCGCTTTCTCTTCGCCTCGGCAAAGAAAAAGATGCCGACACGCTCATCTTCGATGAAATCGATACGGGCATCTCGGGCGAAGCGGCGCAAAAAGTCGGCATTTGCCTGAAAATTTTGGGCGAGAGCCGTCAGATCTTCTCTGTTACCCATTCGGCGCAGGTTGCCACCCTTGCCGATCATCATTATTTGGTGGAAAAAAGGGAAGAAGGCGGCAGAACCGAATCGGTGCTCACCGAGCTTTCCCGCGAAGGAAGCTTGCGCGAAGCGGCGCGGCTTTTGGGCGGAAAAGATCTTTCGGAAGAAGCAATTTCGGCGGCAGAAAAGCTGTTTGCCGAGGGAAAAGAAGAATTTTTAAATCAAAAAGATACATTCAGATAAGAAAGGCAAAAAAATGGGAATTTATGAAGAACTTCAGGCAAGAGGCCTGATTGCACAAGTAACCGACGAAAAAGAAATCCGCGATTTGATCAATGCGGGCGGCGCTCGCTTTTATATCGGCTTCGATCCCACCGCCGATTCTCTGCACTGCGGCCACTTTATGGCACTGTGCCTGATGAAGCGCCTTCAGATGGCGGGCAATAAGCCCGTGGTTCTGCTCGGCGGCGGCACGGGCTATATCGGCGATCCTTCCGGCAGAACCGATATGAGATCCATGCTCAGCCCCGAAACCATTCAGCACAACTGCGATTGCTTCAAAAAGCAGATGGAAAAATTCATCGAATTCGGCGAAGATAAGGCAATCCTTGTAAATAATGCCGATTGGCTTTTAAAGCTCAAATACGTGGATCTTCTCCGCGAAGTGGGCGCGCATTTCAGCGTGAATAATATGCTCCGCGCCGAGTGCTATAAGCAAAGAATGGAAAAAGGCCTTTCTTTCCTTGAATTCAATTATATGATCATGCAGAGCTATGATTTCTATCATCTCTCCGAAGAATATGGCTGCAATATGCAGTTCGGCGGCGATGATCAGTGGTCGAATATGCTCGGCGGCACCGAGCTGATCCGCAAGAAAACCGGCAAAGATGCCTATGCCATGACCATCACCCTTCTTCTCAATTCCGAAGGCAAAAAAATGGGCAAAACCCAGTCGGGTGCCGTTTGGCTCGATCCCGAAAAAACCAGCCCCTTTGATTTCTATCAGTATTGGAGAAATGTGGGCGATAAAGATGTTCTCAAGTGCATCCGTATGCTCACCTTCCTGCCCTTGGAAGAAATCGATCGCATGGATGCTTGGGAAGGAAGCGAGTTGAATAAAGCAAAAGAAATCCTCGCGTTTGAACTCACCACCCTCGTTCACGGCAAAGCCGAGGCAGAAAAAGCGCAGGAAGCGGCCCGCGCCCTCTTCGGCGGCGGCGGCAACAATGCCAATATGCCCACCCATACCCTTTCGGAAGAAGATTTTGCCGATGGCGCCATCGGAATTATGGATCTTCTCGTGAAATCCGGCCTTTGCCCCTCAAGAGGCGAAGCTCGCCGCCTCATTCAGCAGGGCGGTGTTTCGGTGGGCGAAAAGAAAATCACCGATATCGGCGCTTCGTTTGCCGCAGAGGAATTCGAAAGCGAATTCATTCTCAAAAAAGGCAAAAAAGTGTTCCTCAAAATCACCAAATAAAAACAAAAAAAGAAACAACCTCGGCTTTTGCCGGGGTTGTTTTCTTTTTCGATCAATCCTCCGTGAACGGCATTTTGGCATTTCTTTTTGCATAGAATGGAAAAAACGAAAACACTGGAGGAATAATATGAATGAATTTTATCCCGAAGGGAATTTGATCCATACCCCCGAGAATCGCCTTGCACTCACCTCGCTTTCTTCTTTGGAAAAAGCGATGGAAGAGGAGCGGATTCTGGAAGCGGTGCCCAATCTTTGCGATGGAGATTTCACCTTGCATTTTGATTTTTCGGGAATTCCGGCGGTTATGCCAAAATCCGAAGCGGCACTCGCGGAAGAAGGGGGCACAATTCGCGACATCGCCGTGATCAGCCGAGTGGGCAAGCCATCGGTTTTCCTGATCGATCGCATCGAATATGAACCCGAGGTGCAAATTTATTTATCGCGCAAGAAAGCGCAGGAAAAATGCCTTTCGGAATATTTGGATCAAATGAAAATCGGCGATATTCTGCCCGCCAAAATCACCCATTTCGAGCATTTCGGCGCCTTTTGCGATATCGGTTGCGGCATCGCCTCGCTTCTTTCGATCGATTGCATTTCCGTTTCCCGCATTTTGCATCCGCGCGATCGCTTTTTTATCGGGCAGGAAATTCTTTGCGCCGTCAAATCCAGAGATGAGGTGCGCCTCGGCACGCTTGGCAGAATCAGCTTAACCCATAAGGAGCTTCTCGGCACATGGCAGGAAAATGCCGATCGCTTTGAAGTGGGGCAAACGGTGGTGGGCGGGATCCGAGGCATCGAAAGCTATGGCATCTTCATCGAACTTGCCCCGAATCTGGCAGGGCTTGCCGAGTGGCGGGGCGATGTGAAGGTGGGAGAGGGATGCTCGGTTTATATCAAAAATATCATCCCGAAAAAACGCAAGGTAAAGCTTGTGATCATCGATACTTTCCATATCACCCGCGATCAAATCAAAAGCGATTATTATATCAAAGAGGGAAATGTTTCTTCCTTCTGCTATGCCGAAAATTAAGCGTTTGATAAAAATTTTTTGATTTCAGGCAAAAGCTTTTTTGCAAGCTCATAGCCGATTTGGTGAGTCTTTTTTAAAATCGCGGGATCCTTTTCCGTGCGCGAAGCCGGAAGGGGAGTTTCGGGCGCGATCACAAAGGCAAAATTTTCCTTCTCGCGCCGAAAAACATATTCTTTTTCTTCATTATAGGTAATATGACGCCTTGCCATCGCCCGAAAAAGTCCGCTCCTTTTTCCGTAGCGAAGCGCAATCAAGGGCAAAAGCGGCGATTTTTCTTTTTTGTATTCTCTTGGCTGGGTCAAAACCACAAGGTTTTTCTCAAACCCCTCGTGTTCCATAAAGGCAAGCGGAATCGAAGAAGCAATCCCGCCGTCAAGATAGCGGCGAGAATCAATGAAAACCTCTCTTGAAACCAGCGGCATCGAAGCCGAAGCGCGAAAAATATCCATCACCCGCGTCTTTTCGCCTTCGCATAAAAAAGGCACCGCCTTTCCCGTTTCCACCTCGGCACAAATTGCCCAAAACGGCGCAGGATCCGCGTGCCAAGCCGCCCAGTCAAAGGGATCGAGTTCATCCGGAAGCGCGCGGTAGCAAAAATCCGCGCCAAAAAGATCGCCCGTTTTCAAAAGAGATTGAAAACTGCAGTAGCGCTTGTCGCGGCAGAAGCGGGTGTTGTAGCGAAGCACTCTTCCGATCTGGCGGGATTTAAAATTGCATCCAAAGCCCGCTCCTGCGCTCACGCCAACATATCCGTCAAAGAAAATGCCCTCTTCCATCAGCGCATCGATCACTCCCGCGGTGAAAAGTCCGCGCAAGCCGCCGCCTTCCAAAACAAGTCCGTATTTCATCGTTTCCTCTCTTTCTTTTCTTATCATATCCCAAAATAAAAAACTTTGCAACACAGATTTTCTTTCCCTTGACAAAGCCGCTTTCCTTTGTTATAATGAATCTCGCTCAGCGGCCCATTGGTCAAGCGGCTAAGACGCCACCCTCTCAAGGTGGAATCATGGGTTCGATTCCCGTATGGGTCACCAAAAATCCTCGCTTTTTATAGCGGGGATTTTCTTTTTATGCTTCTTCCGAGTCCGATTTTTTATTTCTACACAAACAAATCGGTTTTTTCTTGTGCAAACCCACAAACTACCGCAAAAATTATTGACATAAAATGAATTTTGTATTACAATAAATGTGTCTTTTGGAGGGGAACCTCCAAAAAAACAAACAAAATTTTAAGGAGAACAAAAAAATGAAAAGAATTCTTTCCGTCATTCTTGCAGTTGTGATGATTGCATCTTGCTTCCTTTTCGTTTCCTGCGCTAAGGACGAAGAAGTAAAAGACACCTTCAAGCTCGGTGTTATCTGCCTTCACGATGAAAAGTCCACTTATGACTTGAACTTCATCGAAGCAGTAAACCGCGCCGCTGAAAACCTCGGTCTTTCCGAAGATCAGGTAATCTTCAAGAAAAATGTTGATGAATCCAATGCTTGCTATGATGCTGCCGCTGATCTGGTTGATGCCGGATGCGACGTAATCTTCGCAAACTCTTTCGGCCATGAATCCTATATCCTCAAGGCCGCTAAAGAATTCAAAGATGTTGAATTCTGCCATGCCACCGGTACCATGGCACACACCGAAAAACTCGCAAACTTCCACAACGCATTCGCTTCCATCTATGAAGGCCGCTTCCTCGCAGGCGTTGCAGCAGGCATGAAGCTCAACGAAATGATGGCAGCTGATTCCACCATCGTTCCCAAAATGGGTTATGTTGGTGCATTCATCTATGCTGAAGTTATTTCCGGTTATACCTCTTTCTATCTCGGCGCTAAATCCGTTTGCCCCAATGTAACCATGGACGTTCAGTTCACCGGTTCTTGGTATGACGAAATCGAAGAAAAGAACGCTGCTACCGCTCTCATTCAGAACGGCTGTGTTCTCATCTCCCAGCACGCAGACTCCATGGGCGCTCCCTCTGCTTGCGAAGAGAGAAATGTTCCCAACGTATCCTACAACGGTTCCACCGTTGCTTCCTGCCCCAACACCTTCATCGTTTCTTCCAAGATCGACTGGACTCCCTATTTTGAATTGATCTGCAAGAACGCTCAGGAAGGCAAAGAAATCCCCACCGATTTCACCGGCACCCTCGCAGACGGTTCCGTTGCTCTCACTGAAGTAAACGGCAAAGCAGCAGCTGCCGATACCCAGAAGAAGATCGACGAAGTTCGTGCTCAGTTTATCGCAGGCACCCGTCAGGTATTCGAAGTAGATGCTTTCACCGTTACCGTTGACGACACCAAGAATAAGAACGCTACCGTTGATGAAAACGGCAAGCTCACCTCTTACCTTGCAGACGTTGATACCGACGAAGCATTTGCAGGCGATACCGAAGTGGTAGAAGATGGAGCATTCAGAGAATCCAAGTTCCGCTCCGCTCCTTACTTCGATCTCCAGATCGACGGCATCACCCTTCTGAACGCAAAGTTCTAAGAAATAAAAAACCAAATCAGAAAGGCGGAGCCATGGCTCCGCCTTTCCTTGATCAATAAAATTCGGAGGAAAAACAGTGAATCGGCCCACCAAATTGGAACTGAAAGGCGTTTCCAAATTTTTCGGTCCCGTTGTGGCAAACAACAAAGTGGATCTAACGGTTTACCAAGGGGAAATCCTCGCCATTTTGGGCGAAAACGGATGCGGCAAAACCACCCTGATGAATATGATCTCGGGCATTTATTATCCCGATGAAGGTCAGATTTTCGTCGACGGAAAAGAAGTGGTGATCCGCTCGCCGAAGGATGCGTTTCGTTATCAGATCGGAATGATCCATCAGCATTTTAAGCTTGTGGATGTTTTTTCCGCGGCGGAAAACATCACCCTCGGAGTGAACGACAAAAAGAAATATAGCTTAAAAGCCGTAAACGATAAGGTGTTTGATCTTTGCAAACGCTACGGCTTCCATATCGATCCCCGTAAAAAGATCCATGAAATGTCGGTTTCCGAAAAGCAAACCGTGGAAATTCTAAAGGTTCTTTATCGCGGCGCCGATATTCTCATTTTGGATGAACCCACCGCGGTTCTAACCCCCCAAGAAACCGAAAAACTCTTCTCGGTTCTCGAAAAAATGAAGGAAGATGGCAAGTCCATCCTCATCATCACCCATAAGCTTCATGAAGTAATGCGCATTTCCGATCGCGTGGCAGTGCTTCGCAAAGGGGAGCATATCGCCACGGTGAATACTGCCCAAACCAGTGAAGCAGAGCTCACCGAAATGATGGTGGGCAAAAAAATCAGCTTGAATATCGATCGTCCCGAACCCAAAAATCCAACCGATCGCCTCGCGGTAACAGGGCTCACCCTGGCCGATGAAGACGGCAGAAAGATTCTGGATAATATCTCCTTCACCGCCAAAGCGGGCGAAATCCTCGGCATCGCGGGCATCGCGGGCTCAGGTCAGAAGGAGCTTTTGGAATCCATCGCAGGGCTTCAGAAGGTAAGCGAGGGAAGCGTGGTGTATTTCAATCCCAAAACCGAAGGCGAAGAAAATCTGATCGGCAAAACCCCGCTTCAGATTCGCGAACTCGGTGTTCGCCTTTCGTTTGTTCCCGAAGATCGCCTTGGTATGGGTCTTGTGGGAAATATGGACATTGTGGATAATATGATGCTTCGAAGCTATAATAAAGGCCATTCCTTCTTTGTGGATCGCAAAAAACCGCAGGAGCTTGCGGAAAGCATCATCAAAAGCTTGGAGGTTTCCACCCCCGGTGTGAATACCCCCGTTCGCCGTCTTTCGGGCGGTAATGTGCAAAAAGTATTGGTGGGAAGAGAAATTTCTTCCGCCCCCACCGTTTTGATGGCGGCATATCCCGTTCGCGGCCTTGATATCAACTCTTCCTATACCATCTATAATCTGCTCACCCAGCAAAAAGAAAAAGGCGTTGCCGTGATCTTCGTTGGCGAAGATCTCGATGTGCTTCTCGAGCTTTGCGATCGAATCCTTGTGATTTGTGCGGGCAAAGTGTCGGGAATTGTCGATGGAAGAAGTGCCACCAAAGAAGAAGTGGGCTATCTTATGACCGGCACTGCCGAAGAAATCGCCGAAGCGAAAGGAGGGCACGAAAATGAAAACAATGGATAAAGGTTTTCGCGAGCCCCTTTTCCATATCGCCAAGCGCGATCGTATGCCCCTCTGGAAAGGCCTTCTGATCCGCGTGATCGCCATTGCCGCGGCGCTTGCCGTGTGCTCCATCTTTTCGTATGTGTTTGCAGGCGTTAGCCCCGCAAAGCTCTTTTCTGCCCTGTTTGATGGCAATTTCGGCACCGAACGCCGCACTTGGATCATGGGCAAGGATATTGCCATTTTGCTCGGCATCGCCATCGCCCTCACCCCCGCCTTTTTGATGCGATTTTGGAATATCGGCGGCGAAGGTCAGGTTTTGGTGGGCGCTCTTGCCGCCATCTCCTGCGCCTATTATTTCGGCGGAAAACTCCCCGAACCCGCGCTTGTTTTTGTGATGTTCCTCGCGGCCATTCTCTTTGGCGCAATTTGGGGCTTTATTCCCGCCCTCTTCAAGGCAATATGGAATTCCAATGAAACCTTGTTCACCCTGATGATGAACTATATTGCCATTCAGCTTGTGAAATATATGGTTGCCATCTGGGAACCGAAAGACAACACCCTCGATGCGCTCCCCTATGGTCATTTCAATCTTGTGCCCGATTGGAGCTATGGCGATGAACTTACCGCCATTCTGATTGCCTTGATTGTAACCCTTTTGATGTATGTGTATCTGCGCTATAGCAAGCAAGGGTATGAAATCAGCGTGGTGGGCGAAAGCGAAAACACCGCGCGCTATATCGGTATCAATGTGAAAAAAGTCATTGTGCGCACCATGGTCCTCTCGGGTCTTTTGGGCGGCCTTGTTGGCTTTGTGATCGTTTCGGTGTTCGATCATTCGATCACCTTCAATACCGTTGGCGGTCAGGGCTTCACCGCGATTATGGTATCTTGGCTTGCCAAGTTCAATCCCATCGTGATGATCCTCACGGCATTCCTCATCACCTTCCTCAATCGGGGAGCCGATCAGCTCGTTTCCGATTTGAGCAATACCCGCGTGGATAACTTCCTCAATAAAGCCGCCGGCACCGAAGCCCCCGTGGGCATCAGTTCCGATTTTCCCAGCATCGTGGTGAGCATCATTTTGCTGTTTATCGTGGGCTGTGAATTCTTTATCAATTATCAAATCAAATTCCGCAAGAGCGCGGGGAAGGAGGAGAAAAAATGAACACTTTTTTTGAATTCATTCTCTGTGCAATCCCCGTTGGCATGACCTTCCTCTACGGCGCCGTGGGCGAAATCGTGGTGGAAAAAGCAGGCCATTTGAATCTCGGAATCCCCGGTATTATGTGTATGGGCGGCGCAGGCGGATGCGTGGCGCTCCAAATTATGTCGTCTATGGGTCTGCATCCCGTTTTGGTGGTTCTGATTGCCATTTTGGCAAGCTTTCTCTCGGGAATTCTCATGGGGCTCATTTATAGTTTTCTCACCGTGTCGCTCCGCGCCAATCAAAATGTTACCGGCCTTGTGATGACCATTTTCGGTGTGGCACTCAATAACTATATTATGATGCACGTTTCTTGGAGAAATTGCATCTATGCCCTTTCGTATTTCCGCTATCCCTTCACCGAAGAGGATGGCTCATGGATCTATTGCGGCTGTATGGTGTATCTTGCCATTCTCATTGCGCTTGCCGTTTCTTTTGTGCTCTCGCGCACCCGCGTGGGTCTTAATCTCCGTGCCGTTGGTGAAAATCCCGCCACCGCAGATGCAGTGGGTATTCCCGTTACCAAGTATAAATATGTTGCCACTTGCATCGGTTGCGGCATCGCCGCGCTCGGAGGCCTGTTTTATATCATGGACTATTCCGGTTCGCAAGAAGCATATAAATCCATCGAGCCCATGGGCTGGCTTGCCGTGGCACTCGTGATCTTCACCCTCTGGCGCCCCGTGCTCACCATCTTCGGTGCCACCATCTTCGGCGCGCTTTATATCGCAAGCTCGTATCTGCCCCTCTTTTTCTCCGAGTTCTTCAATGAATTCGGCCTCGAGCTCAAGCCCCTTCTGAATATGATTCCGTATCTGGTAACCATCCTCGTTCTCATCATCACCAGCATCCGAAACAAAAAGGAAAACCAAGCCCCCGCGGCCCTCGGCCTTCCTTACTTCAGAGAAGAAAGATAAGAAAAAAGGACTCTGACATTTGTCAGAGTCCTTTTTATCTTTCCATATTTTCGCTTGCCGTGGTTATGGCTTTTTAATCAATAGATTCAGGATCAAGGCCACAAATGTCAAAGCAAGCAGCATCGCAAAGGTGGCGGTGTATCCGCCGGTTGCTTCCAACAC
>JAZOVP010000123.1:0-16236 GCA_045658765.1 Eubacteriales bacterium
CGAAAAAACCAGCGAAAATCGCTGTGGGCCGAGAAGTTATTATATTCCGAGCGGAAGATCTGAATATCACTTGCTCAACGGGATATGGAACTTTAAGTATTTTCAGCGCGAAATCGATATTCCCGAAAAGATTGAAAATTGGGATTCCATACCGGTTCCTTCTTGCTGGCAAACCCAAGGATATGATGTTCCAAACTATTCCAATACCGAATATCCGTATCCTGTGGATGTGCCGTATGTGCCCGATGATAACCCTTGCGGGGTTTATAATCGAAAGGTTGAGATTAAAAAGCTTTGGGGAAGAGTATATTTTGTGCTCGAAGGCGCGGGCTCTTGCGCCATTTTATATGTGAACGGAAAATATGTTGGCTTCACCCAAGCTAGCCACTTGCAAGCAGAATTCGATATTACCGACTATGTTTTCGAAGGTGAAAACGATATTACAATCCGCGTTATGAAATGGTGTTGCGGCAGTTATCTTGAAGATCAGGATTCCTTCCGTATGAGTGGACTTTTCCGCGATTGCTATTTGCTACAGCGCCCCAAAGATCATATCACCGATATTAAAGTTTTTTCTTCTGATTCTAAAATTATTGTGGATTGCGGTAAGGATGCTGCTATTTCTCTTTATGATGTGAATGGTGATTTTCTTGCTGAAAAATCCGGATCTTTCATTGAATTTGAAGTTGAAAACCCTGTTTTTTGGAATGCAGAAAATCCTCGCCTTTATACCGTGAAAATCGTTCGAGATGGGGAAGAAATCACCCAAAAAACAGCATTCAGAACCATCGCAATCTCCAAAGATCGCGAACTTCTTATCAATGGAGTTCCCGTTAAGCTTTATGGTGTGAACCACCACGACACCAGCCCCACGGGCGGCTGGTATCAAACGGAAGAGGAGCAACTGCGCGATGTTCTTTTGATGAAGGAACTCAATGTTAACTGTGTGCGCACTTCTCACTATCCGCCACCTCCAAAGTTTTTGGAGCTTTGCGACGAATATGGTCTTTATGTGGTGCTGGAATGCGATATTGAGACCCACGGATTTATTGGCCGTTTTGCATCGCAAAAATATACTTATACCGAACCTGCCGGCAACTGGCCCGGCACGATGCCCGAATGGAAGAAAGAGCATGTGGAGCGCATGCAGCGCACCGCAGAGCGCGATAAAAACCATGTGAGTGTTATTATGTGGTCTTTGGGCAACGAATCCGGACACGGTGCAAACTTTGTTGCTATGGCAGAATATTTAAAGACCTTAAACGACGGTCGTCTTTGCCATTGGGAATGCTCCTCTCGCGAAAAATTTGATGATGTATCCGATGTGTTTTCCCGCATGTATTTGGATATTGATAAACTCGAAAAAGCGGTTCTGAATCCTGAATATACAAAGCCCTATTTCCTTTGCGAATATGCGCATGCAATGGGCAACGGTCCGGGCGATGTTTATGATTATGTGGAAATGTTCCAAAAATATAAATCAATCATCGGCGGATGCCTTTGGGAGTGGGCAGACCACACGGTTCTCAAAGATGGGATTCCTTGCTATGGCGGCGACTTTGAAGGGGAACTCACCAATTTCGGTAATTTCTGCTGCGACGGTATTGTTACCTATGATCGCAAAACAAAAGCAGGTTCCTTGGAAATGAAAGCGGCTTATCAGCCGATGTTTACCGCCTATGAAGATGGTGTTTTAACCATTTCCAACCGTTATAGCTTCACTAATTTTAAGGAATTCAAATTCGTTTATAACATTTCTGCAGACGGCAAAAGGATTTTTGAAGAAACAAAAACGCTTGATTTGAATCCTCTTGAAAGCACCAAAATTAAAATTGAAGTTCCTCAAATTTTTGCAAAATACGGCGCTCACTTAAATATTTCGCTTTTAAAAGGCAATGCAGAGATCGCTCACACCCAGCACGTTCTTCCATTTGAAAAAGAAGAAGAATCTGCACCCACACTTGCAACTGTTAAAGAAGAGGGATTTGATTATATCATCGAAGGTGAAAATTTCCGCTATGTATTTTCTCGTTATTACGGAAACTTCACCGATATTACCATCGATGGTAAAAAGCAGATCTCTGATCTTTTAAAGCTTACCAGCTGGCGTGCCCCCACTGATAACGACCGCAATATTAAATATTTCTGGGGACATTACGATGACTGGAAAGGTGAAGGATTTAATGTTCGGTTTGGTAAGGTTTATGAATGCACCTGCCAAGAGAATGTGATTACCGTGAAGGGTTCGGTTGCCGGGGTTGGGCGTGTGCCGTGGATTCGCTACACACTTCAGGCAAAAGTTGATATTTCGGGAAAAATCAGTATTTCGCTTGATGGCGATATTCGAGAGAACGCCTATTGGTTGCCGCGTCTTGGCTTTGAAACCACTCTTCCCATGGAGAATGCCCCATTTGAATATTTTGCAAACGGGCCTATGGAAAGCTATTCCGATATGTGCCATGCGGGCAAGGTTGATCTCTATCAAAGCACGGCGGATAATGAATATTTTGCCTATATTCGCCCGCAAGAGCATGGCAACCACACCGCGGCAAAGATGCTCAAAATTGGCAAGATGCTCATCGAGGCAGATCCTTTTGAATTCAATGTTTCTTCCTATAGCACCGATGCGATCGACAAAGCAGAACATATCAATGAACTTGTTCGTGATGGCAAAACGCATCTTCGCATTGATTATCGGGTATCGGGTCTTGGCTCTGATTCCTGCGGACCTGAACTTGATCCTAAGCATCGGGTCGCAGAAAAGAAAATCAATTTTGAATTCACAATCAAGCCCATCTAACTCTTTAAAATGCAAAAAAAGAACAGCACAAATCGTGCTGTTCTTTTTTTAATTTTAATTAAAGTGCGTTTGCGGTGCAGTCTTCGATGATGAGTTCTCTTACAGCGTTTTCCTTAGCGGGAGCTTTTTCTTCAGCTTCTGCTTTGGGACCGCCATTGTTGCGCTCTTCGAGGAATTTGCCTGCAACCTGAGGGAAGAGTGCATAGGAAAGAACATCTTCCTCGGATTTCGCGAGATCGCCTGCTTCCTTGGTGTATTTTTCAAGTTCAGGAGCAAGAAGATCGGCAGGACGGCAAGTGATCACTTCATCATCACCGATTGCTTTCTTTCTTACTTCTTCATTTACGGGAGCAGGGAGCTGACCGTATTCGCCGCGGAGCATACCCTTTGTTTCTTTGGTGATCATCTTATAGCGTTCACCGCAAAGAACATTGAGAACTGCCTGAGTGCCAACGATCTGGCTGGTGGGAGTTACAAGGGGAGGATAGCCGCAGTCTTTACGAACACGGGGAATTTCGGCAAGAACTTCATAGTATTTATCTTCTGCATTCTGCTGCTTGAGCTGAGAGAGAAGATTGGAGAGCATTCCGCCGGGAACCTGATACAAAAGGGTTTTGGTATCAACATTCAAAACCTTGGGATCAAGGATCTTTTCTTGCTTAAGCTTTTCTGCAACACCGCGGAAATGAGTTGCAGCTTTTGCCATGAGTTCAAGATCAAGACCGGTATCGCGCTCGGTGCCCTTTAATGTTGCAACCAAAGCTTCGGTTGCGGGCTGAGAAGTGCCGTTTGCCAGCGGGCTGAGTGCACAGTCAACAATATCCACACCTGCCTGAGCAGCCATAAGATAAGTCATATCGCCGGTGCCGGTGGTGTTGTGGGTGTGGAGGTGGATGGGGCAGGAAACCGCTTCTTTGATTGCTTTCACAAGATTGAAGGCATCATAGGGGAGAAGAAGGTTTGCCATGTCCTTAATACAAATAACATCAGCACCCATCTCTTCGATTTTCTTTGCAAGGGTTACAAAGTATTCCTGATTATGAACGGGGCTGGTGGTGTAGCTGATGGCTACTTCGCAAATACCGCCGTAGTTTTTCACGGAATCAACTGCCTGCTTCATATTTCTGGTATCGTTGAGCGCGTCGAAAACTCGAACAACATCGATACCGTTTTCAATAGACTTGCGAACGAAAGCATCTACCACATCATCTGCATAGTGCTTATAGCCAAGAATGTTCTGGCCACGGAAAAGCATTTGAAGCTTGGTATTGGGGAGTGCTTTCTTGAGGGTGCGGAGTCTTTCCCAAGGATCTTCGTGCAAAAATCTCATACAGGAATCGAAGGTAGCGCCGCCCCAGCATTCCAAAGACCAATAGCCGATCTTATCAAGAATTTCGCAAGCGGGGAGCATATCTTCGATTTTCATTCTGGTGGCTGCCTGAGACTGATGGGCATCACGAAGAATGGTGTCGGTAATAAAAAGTTTCTTTTCAGACATAATATTCTCCTTTTTAAGCAAAGAGTGCGATCAATACGCCTGCCGCAATCGCAGAACCGATAACGCCTGCAACATTGGGACCCATTGCGTGCATCAAGAGGAAGTTGGAGGGATTTTCCTTCTGACCAACTACCTGAGAAACACGAGCTGCGAGGGGAACGGCAGAAACACCTGCGGAACCGATAAGGGGATTGATCTTGTTTTTGAGGAACAGGTTCATAAACTTGGCAAGGAGCACGCCGCCTGCGGTGCCAAGACCAAAGGCAACAATACCCATACCCAGGATTTTCATGGTGTTCCAATCAAGGAATGCTTCTGCAGTTGCGGTTGCACCAACAGAAATTCCGAGGAAAATGGTAACGATGTTCATCAATTCGTTCTGAGCCGCTTTTGCAATACGATCAACCACGCCGCTTTCGCGCATCAGGTTACCGAGCATCAGGCATCCAACAAGAGGAGCGGCAGAGGGAACGAGAAGTGCAACAAATACAGTTACAATAATGGGGAAGAGCATCTTTTCCACCTTGGAAACAGAGCGGAGACCGGTCATTACGATCTGACGTTCTTTTTTGGTGGTGAGTGCCTTCATAATGGGGGGCTGAATAAAGGGAACAAGCGCCATATAAGAATATGCCGCAACCGCAATCGGACCGAGAAGTTCGGGCGCAAGCATCGAAGTAACGAAGATTGCGGTGGGACCATCGGCGCCGCCGATGATACCGATCGAAGCTGCCTGCTGGCTGGTGAAGCCAAGAAGGGAAGCTCCAAAGTAAGTAGCAAAAATACCAAACTGAGCGGCAGCACCCAAAAGAAGACTCTTGGGATTTGCAATCAAGGGGCCGAAATCGGTCATAGCACCGATACCAAGGAAGATCAGACAGGGATAGATACCAAGCTTAATTCCAAGATAAAGGAAATCTAACAGGCCGGTTTCGCCATTTACAAACATTTCCCAATGAACATGGCCGTTTGCAAAGAGTTCGGGATGATAAAGGCCTGCACCGGGAAGATTGGTGAGGAGCATGCCGAAGGCGATGGGAAGAAGAAGCAGGGGCTCAAATTGCTTCACAATTGCAAGATAAATCAAAACAAAAGAAATGGCAAACATCACCAAAACTTTCCAATTCTTTGCAATCATGGAAAAACCGGTCTGCTTCAAGAAATTGAACACAACATCGAGCATCGAAGTATTTTCTTCTGCCTTCAAAATGGATTCAAATTCAACTTCGCTAATTTCGTTTGCACCTGCATTTACAACGCTGGATTCGAACTTATAAAGAACCTTCATATCTACTTTATCGTTCTTATCTTTGCAATCAACGATATCGAAACGAACAGTAGTTTTAGCGGAGGGAAGCATTTTGCTGATTTCAGCGAAATAAACTGTTTTCCCGGTTGCATTTTCGGTTGCTTTGGAATTTTCGTTGAATTGGATTTTATCTCCTTCATAATAAAGGACACAATTCAGAGGAGAAAGGATCTTCTCACTTTCATTTTTGAGCACGATTTCGAGAACATATTTTCCATCTTCATTCAAAATTTCTGCACTTTGAAGGGAAATGTCCTCGCTTTTCGGTTCAGCGGCAAAAGCAGTTGTGGAAAGAGAACCAACAACAAGAACTGCCGCAAGGAGGAGTAGCAGGATTTTCTTCATGATGATACCTATAACTATTTAGATTTATGCGATGGTGCAGAGGGTAGCGCCGGATTCAACGGTTGCGCCCTTGGTTACAGAAACTGCACCAACAGTGCCGTCTACAGGAGACATGATTTCATTTTCCATTTTCATAGCTTCAAGAACAAAGAGAACATCGCCTTTCTTTACACTCTGGCCAGCAGAAACATTTACTGCAAGAATGGTGCCGGGCATGGGAGCGGCAACGGTTTCGCCACCTGCGGGAGCAGCGGCGGGAGCGGGAGCTGCAGCGGGTGCAGGAGCAGCAGCGGGAGCAGCGGCGGGTGCTGCATTTTTGTCGATCAGTTCAATTTCAACCTCGTAAGCGGTTCCGTTTACATTAACACGATACTTGTTCATTTTAAAATTCTCCTTTAAAATTAAATTCTTTTGATAGATTTGATTCGGATTGCTTCTGCACTAACACCAATTTCTTCAGCGATGGCAACACCGATTGCCACGATGATTTCCTGACGATTTCCTTGCACGGGGGCAGGAGCGGCGGCAGGAGCAGGTGCGCTGGGTAAGGAAGCAGGTGCCTTTTTCTCTTTGGCTTCGGCAAGTGAGCAAACAGCGCCGAGAATTTTGCACAAAAGGATAATTGCAATCAATCCAATGAACACAATTCCGAGCCCCATTACGATCACAAACCAGTTGGGAATGGATGTCATATAGGTTGTTCCTCCTTAAAATTTCAATCAAGTCCAATTTTACAACAAATTCCGAATGATTTCAAGGTTAAAATTTCATAAATTTTACATTTAACATTTATTTAACATTTACATCTTTAGCATGTGTTTTTTTAATAAAAACCTTGTCAAAAATCGTATTAAAATATGTGATAATAATATTGTAATAAAACAAATAGTGTGGTATAATGTTATATCTTATTTTTTGGTAGGTATAAAATGAACCGAAAACAGCTCACACCCGAAGAAAGAATTCAACTCGCTTCTATCCTTTTTCCTGATGTAACCAAAACCCCCGAAGAAATGGAAGCGCAATTTCCGCCCAGATCCTTAAAAGAAGGCGCGGTTGTTTCCCGCATGGCTCCAAGCCCCACGGGCTTTGTGCACCTTGGCAATCTGGTGCAAGGACTTACTTCTGAAAGAATGTGCCATCAATCCGAGGGTGTTCTTTTCCTTCGAGTGGAAGATACTGATGCAAAAAGGGAAGTGCCGGGCGCGATTGAAACGCTGATTGAATCCCTTTCTCATTATGGAATTTGTTTTGATGAGGGCGCCACTCTTGAGGGCGACTCTGGTTCCTATGGACCTTACCGTCAGCGTCAGAGAAAAGAAATTTATCATGTTTTCGCAAAAAAACTTTTGCTCGATGGTTTGGCTTATCCTTGCTTCTGCACCGAAGAGGAACTCACCCAAATTCACGAACAGCAAGAAAAGGAAAAAGCAAACTTTGGCTATTTTGGCATTTGGGCGAAATGGAGAGATGCTTCGTTTGAAGCCATTTGCGACGCCTTAAATCAAAAGATGCCTTGGGTGCTCCGCTTCCGTTCGACCGGATCGATTGAAAATAAAATTCGCTTTACCGATCTGATCAAGGGCGATATGGAAGTAACGGAAAACGACATTGACCATGTGCTATTAAAATCCGACGGAATTCCCACTTATCACTTCGCTCACGCGGTTGACGATCATCTGATGCACACCACCCATGTGGTGCGCGGCGATGAATGGCTTTCTACGCTCCCATTTCATCTTCAGCTTTTCCGTGCTCTTGGTTTTAAAACTCCGAAATACTTGCACATCGGTCCTTTGATGAAAATGGACGGCACGAGCAAAAGAAAACTTTCCAAAAGAAAAGATCCCGAACTTGCGCTCACATATTACAAAGCCGAAGGATTTCCGATTCGCGCGGTATATGAATATATCCTCACTATTTTGAATTCTAATTTTGAAGATTGGAGAAGAGCAAATCCCGATCTTCCCGCCGAGAAATTCCCATTTTCCTATAAGAAGATGAATCCTGCAGGATCCCTCTTTGATTACATGAAGCTTTGCGATGTTTCTAAAAATGTGATCAGCCGAATGACTTCCGAGGAAGTTTATTCCGAAATTTTTGATTGGACAAAGGAATTTGATCCCGAGCTCCACCAATTTCTTTTGGCCGACGCCAAAAAAGCCCTTGCCATTCTTTCGATCGGCAGAGGAGGCAACAAGCCCAGAAAAGATATTGGCACTTGGAAAGAAATTCGCAATTATCTTGACTTTTTCTACAACGATCTTTTTGCGATTCAGGATGCGATGCCCGAAAATGTTTCAAAAGAAGACACCCTTGCAATCCTGAATGAATATATTGATCTTTTTGACGAGAGTGATGATTCTACCGTTTGGTTTGAAAAAATCACCTCTCTTGCCACAAAACTCGGCTTTGCCGCCAAACCCAAGGAATATAAAGCGAATCCCGATGCCTTCAAGGGCCATGTTGGCGATGTGAGCATGGTGCTCAGAATTGCCGTTACCGGAAAGGCCGCTTCTCCCGATCTTTGCTCTGTGATGAAAATTTTAGGCAAAGACACGGTGGCAGAACGCATTCGTTCCGCGATCAATTCGCTCAACTGAAAAGGAGACAAACATGGAAGAAACAACCAGCTCAAACTTTCTTCAGGAAATCATTGAAAACGATTTAAAAGAGGGCGTGATTGAAAAACTTCACACCCGTTTTCCTCCGGAACCCAACGGTTATCTTCACATCGGAAGTGCAAAGGCAATCTATATCAACGCCATGCTTGCAAAAAAATACGATGGATTATTCAATTTGCGCTACGACGATACCAACCCCGCCAAAGAGGACGATGAATACGTACAAAGCATTTACGAGGATTTAAAATGGCTCGGCGCTGAACCCACAGGCGGTGTTTTTTACGGTTCTGATTATTTTGAAAAGTGCTATGAATTTGCTGTTCAGTTGATTCAGCAGGGCGATGCCTATGTTTGCGATTTAAATGCCGAACAAATGCGCGAATATCGCGGCACTCTTACCGACCCCGGTAAAAACAGCCCTTATCGCGATCGTAGTGTGGAAGAAAATCTTTCGCTCTTTGAAAGAATGAAAAACGGCGAATTTCCGGATGGATTTTGCACTCTTCGAGCAAAGATCGATATGTCTTCTCCCAATATGAATATGAGAGATCCCGCGATCTACAGAATTGCACACACCTCTCACCACCGTCAGGGAACAAAATGGTGCATTTATCCCTTATATGATTTTGCTCATCCCATTCAAGATGCACTGGAAGGCATCACTCACTCGATGTGCTCCATTGAATTTGAAAACCATAGACCTCTCTATGACTGGGTTGTGGATCATATTGGCTTTGAAAAGAAGCCGCATCAATATGAATTTGCTCGTTTGAATGTTACCCACACTGTGATGAGCAAGCGCTATCTTCGCCAGCTTGTGGAAACCCAAACCGTTGACGGATGGGACGATCCTCGCATGCCCACCCTTTGCGGCCTCAGAAGAAGAGGATACACGCCCTCTGCTATTTTCGAATTCGTGAAAAGAGCAGGTATTTCCAAGGCATACAGCGTGGTTGATATTGGTCTTTTGGAGCATTGCATCCGCGATGAACTCAACTTTGGTGCGCAAAGAAGAATTGCAGTTTTGGATCCTGTTAAGGTTGTGATCGAAAACTATCCCGAAGATAAGATGGAAGAATTTCCGCAAAACAACAATCCCAACGATGAAAACGCCGGCGTGCGCATGGTTCCGTTCACTCGAGAAATTTATATCGAACGAGGCGACTTCAGAACCGAAAAGGTTCCGAAATTCCATCGACTTTATCCTGAAAACGAGGTTCGTTTGATGGGTGCATATGTGATTAAATGCACCGGCTACGAACTCGATGAAAACGGGAATGTTGCTCTGATCCGTGCCACTGCAGATTTAGAAACCGGCGGCAAAAATCCCGCAGACGGCAGAAAGATCAAAGGAACCATTCATTGGCTTTCCACCAAGCATTGCTTCGAGAGCAATATCTATAAATTCTCCCGCTTGTTTGCTGAGGAAAACTTGATTGCGCTCCCCGAAGGTAAAAATTACGGAGATTACCTCAATCCCGATTCCAAGGAGCTGATCACCGGCTGCAAACTCGAACTCTCCCTTCGCGATGCAAAGGCAGGGGATCGATTCCAGTTTGTGAGAAACGGATATTTCTGCAAAGATTCTAAATACGAAAACACCTTCAATAGCATTGTTGAACTCAAAGACAGCAAAGGAAAATAAATAAAAAAAGACGGAAGCAAAAGCTTCCGTCTTTTTTTAAAAAATTATTCTTCAACCTTTTCTTCTTCGTCTGCGATGGTGATGTTGATATCATCAGCATTGGCTTCATCAAAGAAATCTTCATCGCAGCAATCGCAATCATCGGAGCACCAATCGCATCCTTCGAAAGCGAGTTTATCGTTTTGAGCTTCGAGGTATTCATTGTAGAGCAGGTATGCGCCGCCGAGGCCGCCCAAAATACCAAAACCGAGGAACGCTTTGGAAAGATCCTTTTTCTTATCGGCATAAATAAAGGAAAGAACAAAGCTGGTAAAAGACTGTGCAACAAGGCAAATAGCAATAATAAATTTTGTTTTTCTGGACATATCGATTCTCCTTTTTAAATTTATTTATTTTTTTCACCCGATTTGAAAATCAGGTACGCATTCATAAATTCATCCAAATTGCCATCCATCACTTTTCCGATATCGCCATTTTCGAAACCGGTGCGGTGATCTTTTGCAAGGGTATAGGGCATAAACACATAAGATCTGATCTGCGCGCCCCACTCAATATTGGTTTTGGCGCCCTTGATATCTTCAATACGCTCGAGTTGCTCGCGTTCTTTGATTTCAAGGAGCTTTGATTTGAGCATTTTAAGAGCAACTTCTTTATTCTGAAGCTGGCTTCTTTCGTTTTGACAGCCAACCACAATGCCGGTGGGAATATGCTTAATACGAATGGCAGAGTCGGTTTTATTTACGTGCTGACCGCCTGCGCCACTTGCACGATGCGCTTCAATTTCAAGATCCTCTTCGCGAAGCTCGATTTTGATCTTATCATCAAATTCAGGCATTACCTCAACGGAGGAAAAAGAAGTGTGCCTTCTTCCGGAAGAGTCGAACGGGGAAACACGAACCAAGCGATGAACGCCGGATTCAGATTTTAAATATCCGTATGCAAATTCGCCTTCCACAAGGAAAGTAACGCTTTTGATACCCGCCTCATCGCCATCGAGATAATCAAGAACTTTAAATTTAAATCCTCTTCTTTCGGAAAAGCGCATATACATACGATAAAGCATTTCTGCCCAATCCTGCGCTTCGGTACCGCCTGCACCGGGGTGAATGGAAACAATCGCATTGCTTCGATCGTATTCGCCGGAAAGAAGGAGCTTGATTTTTTGATCCTCATAGGATTTTTCGATAGTGCGAATGTCGCTCAAGATATCTTCGGTGAAGCTTTCATCTTCATCTGCAATCGCAAGATCCAAAAGTTCCATGGTGGAGACAGAAAGGGAAGAGAGCTGATCATAAGAAGTAACCACGTCTTTTACTTCTTTCAATTCTCCCAAAATCTTTTGCGAATTTTCGGGATCGAGCCAAAAATCGGGAGCTGCCGCTTTTTCCTCGAGCTGAGCACATTTTTCTCTTAAGGATTCCACATTCAAAGAAGTTTTGAGTTCTTCGATTTGGGGTTGCATATCACGCAGGTGTTGACGCGCCTGCTCTAACTGAATAATCAAATTCACGCCTCCAAGTATTTGCTTATTTTCATTATACTATGAAGTTTGAATTTTGTAAATAATGATTTATAAATTTTCGGGTTTTCCTCTAAAAAAGAGGGCGAAAATCAGCGAAAAGAGAATCGAGGCGGCAATTCCTGCCGAGGTTTGGGTGAGACCTCCCGTGAAAATTCCCAAAAATCCACTTGAATCCACCGCTTTCTCAACTCCTCTTGCCAAGGAATAGCCAAAACCAGTGAGCGGTACGGTGGCCCCGCACTCGGCAAAGCGAACAAGCGGCTCATAGATTCCGATTCCCGTGAGTAAAACTCCGCTTGCAACGTATCCTGTTAGAATTCTGGCAGGAGTTAGTTTGGTTTTATCAATTAAAATTTGCGCAATCACGCAAAGAACTCCGCCAACCAAAAAACATTTTAAATATTCCATCATTCATCACCTTTTATTCTGATCAGATGCGAGATTCCCGGGATGCTTTCTTTTTGCAAAACACTAGTGGAATTCAAAAGCGCTCCCGTGCCGATCAAAAGAATGTCTTTTAAGTTTCCATCTAAAAGCTGCTTCATTATTTCCGTGCAGAAAACCGAGGCAGAGCAACCACATCCACTTCCGCCGGAATTCACTTCTTGCTTTTTTCGATCATAAATTCTTTTGCCGCAATCATCACTGTTTTTTTCAATATCAAGTCCTTTTTGCTTGCAAAGCTCAAGAAAAATCTTGTGGCCTTCAAAGCCAAGATCGCCTGTTAGAATTAAATCAAAATCGGAAGGGGATTGGCCGGAAAGTTCAAAATATCGCGCCACCGTGTCTGCACAAGAAGGTGCCATAGCGGCGCCCATATCATTAGCATCGGTGATTCCGTAATCTCTCACAATACCCGGCAAAAATTCAATCACAGAAGGCAATTTTTCCTCACTTTTACCTATTAAAACACTGCCGGAAGCGGTTACCGTGGTTTGCGCGGATGGCGGTCTTTGACAACCGTATTCAAGGGGGAAGCGATATTGCCTTTCGGCAGAGCAGAAATGCGATGATGCTTCTGCCAAAGCAGTATCGCAAAATCCGCCATCCACCGATGCTGCCGCAACTCCAACCGAAAGTGCAAATGTGGAACAAGCGCCATAAAGGCCTATATAGGGAATGTTTTTATCTTTCAAACCGAAGGTGGAAGCAGAGCACTGATTCGTGAGATCGCCCGCAAACGAAACATCCACATCTTCATACTTTTTATTTGCTTTTTTTAAGAGGGTTTCTGTGCATTCGCGAATCATTTCGGATTCTGCTTTTTCCCAAGTTTCCATTCCGAATTTTGAATCCTCTGAAACCAAATCGAAAAGAGGGGCAAGGGGACCTTTGCTTTCGAGCCCTCCGCAAACAGCGGCGGATGCTAAAATTTTAGGATTTGAGCAAAATCTAAGAATCTTTCTTGACATATATTCGCCTCATTTTTTGATTTTTATTTTTATTATTCCATTGGCTTTATTTTATTATTCTGCATAAAAAAAGAAGACGAGCTTTTGCTCGTCTTCTTAAAATTAAAATCAGGTTGTATAATTATCAAAATAACCCTGAACCAAAACAACGGGAGTACCTTTATCGCCCGAACCACTGGTGAGATCGCACAGAGAACCGATAAGATCGGTGAGCTGGCGGGGAGTGGTACCCTGAGAAGCCATATTTCCAACAAGATTTTCGTTCTTTTGGCGAATGCTCTCGGAAATTGCTTTCTTCAATTCTTCGCCCGAAAGATCTTTATAATCGTTATCGGCAAGGTATTTGAGTTTGAGTTCGTTGGGGGTGCCGATAAGACCATCGGTGAAGGCAGGGGAAACAACCGGATCGGCAAGTTCCCAAATTTTGCCCTGAGGATCTTTGAAAGCGCCGTCGCCATAAACCATAACTTCCACGTGCTTGCCGGTTTCCTTCATGATAATATCTTGAATTTCAAGAACGAGGGGTTTGCATGCACGGGGGAAGAGCTTCACTTTATCTTCGGTGGCTTTATTGGACCCAAGAAGGCCGTATGCTTCGTTGTATCCGCTTCCATCGATAGAGGAGGTGAGAATATCGTCGAGGCCGCAAACAACCTTTGCGCCTGCATTTTTCAAAATTCTCTTGGTGCGGGCACGAGTGTGAATATCGCAGGTGAGAACATGATCAGCATAGGGGAGAATTGCTTTGGGATTATTTGCGAAGATAATTTCCACTTCAGCGCCCATTTCGCGAACCAAATCACCATAATATTCCACATAGTCAACACCGGTGAATTCGTGCTTGTTTTCGCCGAAAAGTTCTCTGTATTTTTCAAGAGAAAGCACATCGGTATAAGGATCGATTCCTGCTTCATCTAATTTATCCAAACTTACAAGGCAGTTGCCCACTTCGTCAGAAGGATAGCTGAGCATCAAAACAATCTTTTTTGCGCCCTTTGCGATTCCCTTAAGACAAATTGCAAAACGGTTTCTGGAAAGAATGGGGAAGATCACGCCGATCGTGCCGCCACCGAGTTGCTTTTTCACATCTTTTGCAATATCATCAATCGAAGCGTAATTTCCCTGTGCGCGAGCAACGATGGATTCGGTCATCGAAATGACATCGCGATCACAAAGTTCAAAGCCCTCTCCTTCGGCAGCTTCCAGCACACTTTTGGATACGATTTCCGCAAGATTATCACCCTCGCGAATGATAGGGCAACGGATTCCGCGGGAAACGGTACCAACTCTTCTGATTTTATTTTCCATTCAGTTCACCACTTTTTTCAAAAGTAGTCAAATCAATGATTTGACCCATAACAGAGTTATTTTACAACATTTTCTTTTATTCTTCAAGATATTTTTGAAAAAAATCTATTTTTTTCTGATTTTTTATTGATAATTCTTCTTTTAAAGAAAACAACAAAAAGCTCGACCGATTCAGTCAAGCTTTTTTTCATTAGTATAATGTTGTATGCCTTGAAAAATATTTACATCAAAACAGCAGCGTGGTATAATAAAATAAAGCGAGGTAGCATATATGTTTAATAAGTTTTTCAAAAAGCACCAATTCAAAGATTCAGAAAAGCAGACTGTTTTTACTTGTTGTCATATTATTGAGGAAAACAAACCAATTTTATACATTAAACATGATTGCGAAGGCGATTGGCAATTTCTCTGTGGTGCATCACATACAATGGAAGAAGCACGAATTATATCTCTTGCAGAAGCGCTCCAACTAGATCCGGATATTTCTTTAGCCGCTAACTTAAAATGCGGACAAACTGCCCAAAGAAAAAGCAAAAACGATAAATGGGAAACAGATTAAAGGCTTGCCGAGAGGCAAGCCTTTTTTATATTAGAACAATGTGGTTATCCAATAAATAACCCCATAAAGCACACTCGCAACCGTACCATACACAATAACCGGTCCCGCTATTGTAAACATCTTCGCACCGACGCCGAGGACAAAACCCTCTGCCTTGTTGTCGATGGCAGGGGAGCACATGGCATTGGCAAACCCTGTGATTGGAACCAAAGTGCCCGCTCCCACTTTTTTTGCGAATTGATCAAACCAGCCAATACCGGTGAAAAGGCAAGCTAAAAAAATAAGACTGATGGGCACCCATTTTTGTGTTTCATTTTTAGAAAAACCGCAATTAGCGAGCAAATTCATGATCAACTGACCAAGTGTGCAAATCGCGCCGCCTGCAAGAAATGCGAAGATGCAATTTTTAAGAATAGGGGACTTCTTTGCTGTTTTTTTGGAAAATGCTTGATATTCTTTTTGATTCATTTCGATTCATCCTTGACGAAAATTGTTTTATTGTTTAATATAAACTCGGTAACGATACTGTGGATTTTAAATTTTGTTTTCCTGAAGCGTAGTAAATACAAGGCCTTTTTTCCGTGGAAAAAATACTGTTTTGGATATTTAATTTGAATTTACAGTTACCATCGACCCGATGGATGCAATCCGACTTACAGACTTTAATGTACTCCAAAAAATCACCTCAAAAGTATTTTGTGCAAAAATAAAAAAATTATGAGAAAAGAAAAAATGGTACTCAGAACCTCAACCGCTCGTGATCGATCTGCGATTAAAAAACTTTGGATTGATCTCTTTTCAGATCCCGAAGAATATGTGGATTTTTATTTAGAAAACCGCTGGAAAGAAGACCAGTGCGTTCTCTTGGAAGAAAATCACGATATCATTGGAATGGCGCACCTTTTGCCATGCAAAATCACTCCGAATCAAAAGGCCCTTTATTGGTATGCAGTTGGCATTCGATCCGACAAACGAAATCAAGGGCATTTTCGCTATTTGGTTGAAAATTTACTTAAAAAAACTCAAAATTCGGGCTTTTTAAACGTATGTATGCCGAGAAAAGGACTTGAAGAAGTTTATCAAAAATTTGGCTTTGCCTATGCCTACACCGGTGCCGAATTTGAATTTTCAAAATCCGATGCAAAAAAATCCCCTAAAATTGAAATTAAAAATGCCAATCCCGAAGATTTTCTGCCTTTATCAGAAAAAGAGGG
>JAZOVP010000124.1:0-7956 GCA_045658765.1 Eubacteriales bacterium
CTCGTTGACGGACTTACAAAAATCAAGAATATCAACGTGGAAGACAAGGAAGAACAGAGCGTTGAAAATATCCGTAAGATGCTCCTTGCAATGTCAAAGGATATCCGCGTTATCTTTGTAAAACTCTGCGACCGTCTTCACAATATGCGCACCCTCTCTTCCCATCTGGAGGCAAAGCAGAGAATCATTGCGCTGGAAACCATGCACGTATATGCCCCGCTCGCGCACCGACTCGGTATTCAAAGAATCAAGCAGGAACTTGAAAGCTTGGCACTCCAGTATCTGGATCCCATCGGATACGATGAAATCCGCGGCTGGATCGATACCAAATACGGTGAAAACCGTGATTTTATTGAGCAGGTGAAAAAGGAAGTTGGCGAAAAACTCGGCGAGCATAATTTGGAATACTCCATCAAAGGAAGAGTGAAGAGCATTTATTCGATTTATCGAAAGATGTATCGCTCGAGCAAGAGTTTTGATGAGATCTACGATTTTTATGCAGTTCGTATTATTGTGGATTCCGAAATCGCTTGCTACACGGCGCTTGGTATTATTCACGAAATGTATCACTCAATGCCGGGCCGATTCAAAGACTATATTTCCACTCCCAAGCCCAACAATTACCGCTCCCTTCACACCACGGTTATCGGAAGATCGGGCGTGCCTTTTGAAGTGCAAATCCGCACCACCGAAATGCACCAGATCGCCGAATACGGTATTGCCGCGCACTGGAAATATAAAAACGGTCAGAAGAGCGGCGAGAGCATGGATAAAAAGCTCGAATGGATTCACATGCTGCTCGAAAGCGAACAGAAATCGATGGATTCGGAGGAATATTTAACTCCTTTGAAAATCGATATTTTCGAAGATGAAATTTTTGTGTTTACCCCCAAGGGCGATGTGGTAACCCTGCCCACGGGCTCTTGCGGCATTGACTTTGCCTATGCCATCCATTCGGGAGTGGGCAATAAGATGGTGGGAATTAAGGTGAACGGATCGATCACCCCGATCACCACTGTTTTGCAAACGGGTCAGATTGTGGAAGTGCTCACCTCCTCTTCTTCCAAGGGTCCGAGCCGCGATTGGCTGAAGATCGTGAAGAGCGGAGAAGCCAAAAACAAGATCCGCGGCTGGTATAAAAAAGAAAAGCGCGAGGAAAACATTCAGCTTGCCAAAGCGGAAGTGAACCGCGAATTCGATAAAATCCGAAAAGGCCTTACCGACGAGCAAAAGGAATCCATTATGGAAACCATCTCGAAGCGCCACGGACTTGAAAGTTTAGACGATCTTTATAACTCCATCGGCTATGGCGGAATTGCGCTTTCCAAGATCCATGTGAAGATCAAAGATGAAATCGACCGCAATTTCTCAAATCAGGCGCCTGCTTCTTTGGAAGTAACCCAAACGCAAAACGAGAAAAAAGAGCAAAGAAAATCAAAGAGCGGCGTGATCATCGAAGGGCTCGATAACTGCCAGATCAAATTTGCAAAATGCTGTTCTCCCCTGCCGGGCGATGAGATCATTGGATATATCACCCGCGGATACGGCGTTTCGGTGCATAAATTTTCTTGCCAGCACGCGGTGGACGGACTGCAAGGCGTTGAAAAGGATCGCTGGGTGAATGCCACTTGGGCCGCGGGAGCGGATGAAAAGGCACTCTCGTATAATGCCACCCTTTTGATGCTGGTGGCGGATAATATCGGCGTGATGGCGGCCATTTCCACTGCACTTGCCGATATGCGAATTCCGATTTCATCGATCAACACCCAAGCATTAAGCGGAGGCACAACCTCGCTTTCCATCACCATCACCATCAAGGGAAGAGATCACTTGAACGCGGTGATTGAACGCTTGAAAAAGAACAAAGATATTCTCAGAATTCAGATCGGAGGCGGAAAATGAGAGCGGTTTTACAGCTCACCGAGCGCGCTCGGCTTCTTTGCGAGAACGAGGTTGTTTCGGATTGCAAAGCGGGAATGTGTGTTCTCCTTGGAATCCAAAACACCGACACCGAAAAAGAGGCAGATCTTTTGATCGATAAAATTCTGAAAATGCGCATTTTCCACGATGAAAACGGGAAACTCAATCTTTCTGCGCTCTCCTTGGGCGCCGATATTTTGGTGGTTTCGAATTTCACTCTTTATGCCAATTTATCCTCGCGCAGACCCGATTTTTTGCGCAGTATGAAATTTGAACCCGCAAAGAAAATGTATGAATACTTTCTTGCCCAAATGCAAAAGAAGGCCGACGAATGGAAAAAGCCCGAAGATCCGAAAGTAACGGTGTTTCCGGGGGTGTTCGGCGGCGATATGAAAGTGGAAATCATAAACGACGGTCCCATTACCATCATTGTGGATACAGACGAATTATAAATGGAAATTATTGCAAAAACTGAAGCCGAACGGCTAAATTTATTTCACTTATTATCCCTTTATTTTCATAAAGAGGCAGAGGATTTTTCGATTTCTGCAGAAGAAAAAAACGATCTTTTCGCGATCACCCTTCGAAAAGGGCTTTCTTCTTTTACCGAAGAAGAACCGATTCGCCTCGATCTTCACAAAGAACTTCCCAGAGCGAAAAACGCTTCCCTCGGAAAGGCGTTTCACAAAGCCGCTTTGCACTTTGCACCCGCCATTCCGCCTTATGGGCTTCTTTTCGGGGTAAGACCTGTGAAAGTTCCTTTATTTTACTTGAAAAACGGGTATTCGGAAGAAGAAACGAAGCGAATTTTAAAGGAAGAATTCTTTGTTTCGGAAGAAAAAGCAAAGCTTTTGATCCTTTTGGCAAAAAAAGAAGCGCTCTTTGAGAAGGATTTGGAAAAAGAAGATGCAATGCTCTATCTTTCCATTCCTTTTTGCCCCTCTCGGTGCCACTACTGCTCATTTATTTCTTCGGCGGCACCAAGCCACTTAAAGCTCATTCCCTCTTACCTTTCGCAGATGAAAGAAGAGATCCGACTCACGGCAAAATTATTCAAAGAAAAAGGAAAGCGCCTTGGCGCAGTTTATATGGGCGGCGGCACTCCCGGAATTTTGAGTGCCGAGCAGATGGAAGAAATTCTTTTCTTGGTGAAAGAAGAATTTGATTTTTCCTTTGTGCGCGAATTTTGCGTGGAAATCGGAAGACCCGATACCGTAACAAAAGAAAAACTTTTGGTTTTGAAAAAAATGGGAGTGGATCGCATTAGCATCAACCCCCAAACCACCTGCGATCAAACCCTCCGACGCATCGGAAGAAACCACACGAAAGAAGATTTTCTTACTGCTTTTGGATTGGCAAAAACAATTGGATTTTCCTCGATCAACTGCGATCTGATTGCTGGACTGGAAGGAGAGACTCCCGAACAGTTTCTTTTCTCCCTTTCCGAAGTGCTTTCACTTTCCCCCGATGAAATCACCCTGCATGCTTTGTGCAAGAAGCGCTCGGCAGAAAGCGAGCCCGAAGAAATTGAGGGAAAATCCTGGCAGGAAGCGATGACAAAAGCGCACGCGATTTGTATAAATGAAGGGCTTGAACCATATTATTTATACAGGCAAAAAAATGCCGCCGCAGATCTGGAAAACACGGGCTTTGCCAAAAAAGGCACGCTTGGGGTTTATAACCTTGCGATGATGGAAGATCTTTGCGATATTTTTGCCTGCGGTGCCGGTGCGATCGCAAAGCTTTTGCCCAAAGAAAAAGGCGAGAAAATCCGTCGGTTTCCGGGATTCAAATATCCTTTTGAATATCTTTCTTGTCCCGAAAAAACAGAAGAAAAGATAAAGGATATGGCGCGGTATCTTTAAAGGAGAATTTTTCATGATGAGAATCTTTCCAAAAAATGCCTCTGAAAACGCTTTGTCGATCATTTTAGCCGACGAAGAAAAATACCACAATCAAATTGAACTTGCCGCAAATAAAATTGCCGAGGAAAAGGTGCACTTTGTTTTCTTGGCGGGTCCGAGTTGCAGTGGAAAAACCACCACGGCGAAAATGCTTGTGGAAAACCTAAAGAAAAAAGGAAAGAGAGTGCTTTCCTTTTCCACCGATGATTTTTTCTTTGATCAGGCGCTCGCTCCGAAAAATGAAGACGGCACCCCGAATTACGATGCCTTTGAGCACACCGATTCCGCACTCATCATCAAAACACTCAATCAATTAAGCCGCGGTGAAAAAACCTTTTTACCCTGCTTTGACTTTGTGAGCGGAACCCGCTGCGATCGCTATTGCATCATTGATCCGAAGGAATTTGATATTTTCCTTTTAGAGGGGATTCACGCGCTCAACGATGCCATTTTAACCAAAATTCCCGAACCGTATCTTTGTTTTTATTTGGATGTGAAAATCGGAGTTTCGGCGGAGGGCGAATCCAAAGGGCTTTTGCCCACCGAAATTCGCTTTTGCCGACGCTTGATCCGCGATTTTAAGCATCGAAACGCTTCTGCGGATCGCACATACGCCCTTTGGCAAAATGTGGTTTTATCGGAAAAAGAAATTCTGCATCCGTTTATCAAAAACGCGGTGCAAATCATTTCCACTGATTTTTGTTATGAACCTGCTGTGGAAAAAAGTGAGCTTGTGTTTCTTTTGAAAACCGTGGAAAAAGCCAGTCCCCTTTTCCCCGAAGCACAGCGAATTTTAGAAATTCTTTCCCGCTTTCCCGAATGGTCGGAGGATTTGGTTCCCGAAAATTCGGTGCTGCGAGAATTTATTGATTAAGGAGAAACTATGTCGCAAAAAAAGCAAGGTTTTGTGCACGGCGCTTTGATTTTAATGCTTTCCAATATCATTGTGAAAGTGGTTGGTGCGCTGTTTAAAATTCCCCTCTCCAATGTGATCGGGGATACTGCCATGGGATATTTTAATTCGGCATATTCGATTTATTCGATGTGTTTTTTGATTTCCACGGCAGGTCTTCCTGTTGCCATTTCGCGCCTGATTGCGGCGGCGCAGGCAAGGAAAAACACCAAAGAAGCAGATCTGATTTATCGGATTAGTCTTTTGATTTTTGTTTTGATCGGGCTTTTCGGCACTTCCCTGCTCTTTTTCGGCTCGGATCTGATTGCTTCCATTCCGGGTGAGCCCGAGCTTGGCATTTGCATTAAAGCCATTTCCCCGATTATGTTTTTCATTTGCCTGGTATCCTGCATTCGCGGATATTTCCAAGGCAGTCAGAATATGATCCCCACCGCGGTATCGCAGGTTTTGGAAACGCTTGGCAACCTTTGCCTTGGCTTAACGGCAGGTATTTTTGCCAGTAAAAACGGATATGCCGCTCCCGCGGTTGCCGCCTTTGCCCTTGGCGGGGTAACCTTTGGGGTAATCATCAGTGCGGTTTATATGGCATTTGCCAAATGGATGGCAAGCCGCGATCGCGAAAAGGAAACCGAGATCCAAGAAGTGCCCCGCAAGCGCGAGATTGCTTCTAAGCTGATTGCCATTGCCATTCCGATCACCATTTCCTCGAGTGTGTTGAGCTTAACCAGCGTGATCGATTCAATGCTCGCGGTGAAGCGGCTGAATGAAGCTTGCGTGGGTGTTACTTATTTTGCAATCAACGAAGCCGCACCCGTGGCAATGACGGTTTACGGCGCTTATATGGCAAAAGCCATCACCTTTTTCAATCTTCCCCCCACGATCATTTATCCTTTCGCGATCAGCATTATTCCCGCCATCAGCGGTGCCGAGGAAACCCGCGATCGCGCGGCTTTGAAGAAAACAATGGATTTCACTTTCCGCATCGTTTCGGTGATTGCGCTCCCCTGCGCCTTTGGACTGGGGGTATTGGCAAAGCCGATCATCAATCTTTTATTCTCCACCAACGATCCGATTTTCATGACAAAAAGCGGAGAAGTGCTTCTTTCCAACAATGCCATCGCGCCGATGCTTTCCATTTTGGCGCCCGCGATTGTGTTTTCGGGGCTGATTAGTGTGAGCGGGGCGATGCTCCAAGCTTCGGGCCACGAAAGAAAGAGCATTCTTTCCACCTGCTGCGGAGTGGGCGCAAAAGCCCTTGCGGTTTGGATTCTGATCGGAATCCCCTCGATCGGGCACTACGGAATTCCCCTTTCCACACTCCTTTGCTATCTTGTGATGTTTTGCTTTAATATGTTTTTCCTTTCGCACTTTCTGGATTATCGCATTTCCTTCCGCCACATTATGCTAAAGCCCCTTTTTGCCGCTCTGTCTTGCGGCATCACCGCGGGTGCGGGATATTTTCTGCTTGCAAAAGTGATTTCCCCCTCGCTTGCCACCATTGCTTCGATTTTGATGGCGGCGCTAATTTATGTGATTGTGCTATTCAAATCGGGCGGTTTTGGAAAGGAAGATGTTTTGATGCTCCCTAAGGGAGAAACCCTTCTTCGAATTTTATCCAAGCTTCGCCTTCTGAATGCTTAAAAAAAAGTCCTTTTGCCGATGGCAAAAGTACTTTTTTTATTAGATGCCCGCACGTTTTGCGAGCTTATGAAGCAATTTTGAGAGCGGAACCACAAGGCCGCAAAGCACAAAATTGGATGCCCCGTGAATCAGATCGAAGGTGAACCCCGAAGCGATCCAAACAAGGGTTTGCTGAAAGGAAAGCCCAAATAGAATCGCCTGTGCAGGGGCATATAGAATTCCAAATAAAATTCCGTGCAAAAGGCCGAGGAAAGGATAAAGGATCGCCGCCTTTTTGGGGGAAATATTTTTCGGAATCAGCATTACCGCCGCCCAGAGGATCAGCCAAAGATATAGATACGGGATCCACGCAATTCCAAATCCCCAGCGCACTCCGATTAAAAGCACATAAAGATAAATGGGAATCAGCGCTTTTTTGCGGAAGACCGCGGTATAAAGGATCACAAACACTCCGGTCAGGTGAATGTTTGGAAGGGCTTCCAGCGCTACTTGAGTGCAAAAGATCAAAGTACCGAGCATGGAAAAAAGGGTGATCTCCCGCACGGAAAGCATTTTTTTATTTTTTTGCATTTTACTTGGTGCGAACCAACTCAAAGCGTTCGCCGCCCGAAATTTCGGTGCCGTCGATACCGGTCATCATCGTTTCGCCGTTTTGGAAAAATCCCCAATAGGTTTGATCGATATTATAATCAGCAACAATTCCATTTACGGATTTGATATAAAGCCCGAATTGACTCTCATCGCCGGATATCAAATCATGCTCTAAAAGAGCATCGGCAAGATCGGTTTTATCGGTATGCAAAGTGAAGATGATGGATTTGCCATCGGCTTCCACTTTCACCTCAACTTTTTTTGCGCCTTTGCCGAATTCCTGATCGGCGGTATAAATTGCATTTTCCCAAAGGCCGGTTTTTTCGATGGTTTGGGAAGCACTTTCTTCCGCTTCGGTGGAAATTTTGGGTTCTTCTTTCTGATTGCAAGCAGCAAAAGAGAAAAGAAGGAGCAGTGCGAGGGTGAAACTTAAGATTTTTTTGATTGTTTTCATTTTTTTTGATTCCTTTCGTGTGTTCACACAGAAGGATAAAAGAAAAAGCGCCCTCCCCGGGGCGCATGAAAACAAAGATACCCTGCCGTATCTAAATTCGCTCCCCCTTTGCCCGAGAGTCTTTTCCTGATACCGACGCGATCAGCATTCCGACTTAAAGTTACTATTACGGCAATGGCGGTTGCTACGGATTTTCACCGTATTTCCTGATCCCCGAGAAAATTCTCGACAACGAATTTCTTCGATGCGACGGCTTTTATTCTTTTGTGCAAAACAATTCTAACATATAAAAATCTTTTTTGCAATAGGTATTTTTATTCTGATCATATGGATTTTTTACGAAAGGAAAAAAAATAATAGCTCCAAATCACTCGTTTATTTGTGATTTGGAGCTATTTCTGATCCTCACTGTTCATGGGACCGTACCTCCTATAATCCTATGGGTTTTCTTTTTGGTTGGAAGTTTATTTTTCTTCTAATTTTGGATGAATGTTCTTTACTCCGAAACTCTCGGGGTACTGGATACTGTATTT
>JAZOVP010000125.1:0-1210 GCA_045658765.1 Eubacteriales bacterium
TTAGCGAATTGATCCGCTCGGCAGGCGATTGGCTTGGCACCAAAAAGGGAAAAAAGAAATTGTCGGAAGTGCTGGAGCAAAAACGCTCTTTTGAAGTCAGCGGCTTGAAATGGACGGTGAATTCAAGAAAAATGATTTTCCTTTTTGGTAAAAACGGTGATTTCGATGATTACGAAGAGATTATGCACGTGACGAAGCACGAATTCGGGCACGCCCTCGGTCTGGGTGATCTTTACGCCAGCGAGTTTGATTCCATGCACGGAGTCGAAAAGGGAACCTATCTTGAATTGGACGGTTACGCGATCGAAGACCGTCGGTATAATTTGGTGATGTGCGATCACAACGGACCGATCAGCAACAACGACATCGAAATGGTCGTGCTTGCTTTTCGTGAGAATGCGGAGCAATTGTTTCAATTCAATCAAACGAAGGGAAAAATCTCAGCCGCGCTGGGAAAAGGAAATTAAAATGAACGATATGGAATTGTACGTTGATAGCTTTAAAACCAAATACGAGGCGTTTCTTGCAGGGTGTGACTCCCTTGAGGAGGTGGGACGCTGGAACAAAGATGCTTACGGCGAAATGGATGCGTTTTATTCCAACGATCTTGCAAGTGTGATCATCCGATTGATCGCGGCGGACGGAAAAATTACTTCTAAAGAGGTGGAGTACGTGAATCAGACCTTCGGTTTCGATTACACCTTGGATGAAATGAAGAACGTTTACCGCTCCTCCAAAGAATCCCTCGAAGAATACTTTGACGAAGCATTTGAAAACGGCATTACCTATATGCGCAGGGTGAACCGAAAGCTTGCCGATTCATACAAGGAGCTCCTTTCTTTGATTTGCCGGATTGTGATCCACAGCGACGGAGTCGTTACGGAAAGCGAGCTTTCCGAAGTTCGGCGCCTGCTGGAAATGTGCGACTGATCGAACGTTATAAAATGTATAAGGAATCGCAGAATCCTTTGATTTTGCGGTTCCTTTTTGTTTTCGTTTGCGTACGAAAAAGAGAGGATAAAAACGTTAAAATCCAAGTGGTGTTAATTTTTGACAAAATAGGAAAAAAATTCGCTTTTTTTTCAAAAAAACGTCATATTTTTCTTGACCTTGATAAAGAGTTATGATAAAATTACTTTATATTGGATTATTGCATCTATTTGCGAGTGAAAAGCATTTGCGGTGTTCAATTCATAAAACAAAAAAGGAG
>JAZOVP010000126.1:0-6443 GCA_045658765.1 Eubacteriales bacterium
TGCCTTGATCTTCCTGCTCCCAAAGGATTTTCCATTCCCGATCCACCTCCCGTTCTTGATTATTCCGCGCAAAACGATGCTTGGAGCCAAGGGCACGAGGTTTTCTATCGCGGAATGCGCGAGAAAAAATATGCCCTTTATGGCTTTTGGGGCAATTTTGGACATGAAAATAGCCACAAGGTGATTGAAAAGCATAATGATCTGATTCATTCCGTGCCCATCCTTGAAATCAAAAGGAGAGAGGCATATCCTGTGTTTTTTGACGCCGATACCGACGATCAGAATCCTTGGGAATTTCCGAATGATTTTCCCGAAAGCGGGCAGGTCAACGGATTTTTTCGGTATCAAAATTTACATGATCAAAAAGATCGCTTTGAAATGCGCCTTTGGCTCTTGAATCCCGAGGAATGGGAAACAAAATTCTCCCTCCCCGAAAAGACAAACGCATCGATTTTAATTCGCAGAATTCAAAGATTTATGCTCAAGCCGCATCAAGAATTTGCTTGGTCAATTATCAATTCCGATGGGGAATCTTCTTCCGGAATTTCAAAAGCGGATCATCAAGGCCATCCTGAAATTTTATCCATCACCCTTGAGAGAAATCCGAAAACTCTCGTTCTCACCAAAATTTAAAGAAAAAAAGGAACCGAATCATCGGTTCCTTTTTCATTATTCTTCCGCAATCGGCTCAATATCGTCGCGGAATTGCTGTTCGTAAAGTCGGTGATACATTCCCCTAAGCGATAAAAGATCCTCGTGCGTTCCTTGCTCAGTGATTTTTCCGCCCGAAATCACAGCGATTTCATCGGCATTTTTGATAGTGGAAAGGCGGTGAGCCACCACAAGAGTGGTTCTTCCTTTGCAAAGCTCATCCAGTGCTCTTTGAATCAGAATTTCAGTGGTGTTATCAAGTGCGCTCGTGGCTTCGTCTAAAATCAGAATCGGGGGATTCTTTAAAAATACTCGGGCAATGCAAAGGCGCTGCTTCTGACCGCCCGAAAGGCGAACTCCGCGCTCTCCGATCACCGTGTCGTATCCATTTTCCAAATTTATCACAAATTCGTGGATATTAGCTTTCTTGGCCGCCTCGATCACTTCTTCTTCGGTTGCATCGGGCTTGCCGTAAAGAATATTATCGCGGATCGATGCATTAAATAGATATACATCTTGCTGAACAATCCCGATATTTCTTCTAAGGGATTGGAGTGTCATGGATTGAATTGGCTTGTTGTCGATCAAAATGCTTCCGCTTCTGATTTTATAAAAATGCGGAATCAAATGGCAGATTGTAGTTTTTCCGCCGCCGCTCGGGCCAACAAGCGCATAGGTTTTTCCTTTTTCAATCGTAAGATCAATTCCGTGCAAAACATCAGGCCCATCGTCATAACCGCTCTGAACCTTGCAAAACTGAATGTTTCCTTCCAAAATTCCAGCATCCACCGCTTCGGGATTGTCGGTTTCGGTTGGGGTGTCCATAATGGCAACAAAGCGCTCAAAGCCCGCCGCACCGTTTTGGAATTGCTCCATAAAGCGGATCAGAGTGTTCACGGGATTTAAGAATAAGCTGATAGAAACGATAAAAGCAGAATAGTCAGCAAAATTGATTTTGCCTGCATAAAGAAAAATACCGCCCGCGATCAAAAGAATCACATTGAAAATATCGGTGATAAAATTGGTGCAGGAATGAAAAGTAGCCATCGCGCGGTAAGCATCAAAGCTTGAATGAATAAAATCGCGGTTTCCTTCTTCAAATTTTTCTTCTTCTTTGTTTGCATTTGTGAAGGCCTTGGTAACTCGAATTCCCGCAATACTGCTTTGAATAGAGCCATTGATCTTTGCCATCGCTTCACGGTTTCTCTGAAATGCCGAGCGCATTTTGGAGCGGGTGAAGGCAGAAACCAAAATCAAAAGAGGTACGCAGCAAAACACAATCAAAGCAAGATGCCATTCGATTGTGGAAAGATAGGTAAAGGAAACTAAAATCGAAATTGAGCAAATGATCAGATTTTCGGGTCCGTGATGCGCAAGTTCCGAAATGTCTTTTAAGTCGTTGGTAAGGCGCGACATAATCTTGCCCGTTTCATTGGCATCAAAAAAGGAAAAGGGAAGCTTTTGCAAATGAGAAAAAAGATCTCTTCTCATCTGCGCTTGCATCGCAACGCCCATCACATGGCCCTTGTATTGAATAAAAAACATCAGTGCAAGGCGCACAAGATAGCAAAGCAAAAGTGCAAGACCAAAAAGCACAATCATTTTCCATTTTTGATTGGGAATCAGATCGTTGAGCATTTGTCTGGTAACAATGGGATATACCACCGCAATTCCTGCCACTGCAAGAGATGCCAGCATATCAAGAAGAAAAAGCGTTTTGTGGGGCTTATAATAAGCCAAAAAGCGTTTGATCATAAAAAACCTTTCATAAAAACTGCAAGGACCCTCCGTTTCCGAGGATCCTTGAAGAAAATTCACCCGATGATTTCACCCTTAGAATTAAAGAGAGGAAGTTTTTCCAAATAAACAAGATCATCTCGTTCCTGCGCATCGCCTTCTGCAAGAATGGCACATCTGCCCGAAACGGTTCCGCCTGCTTTTTCCACAAGCGCCTCAAGTGCGCGAAGCGATTCGCCCGTGGAGATCACATCGTCAACAAGAAGAATCTTTTTGCCTTTCATCAATTCCGCATCGGCGGTGTCTAAATAAAGGGTTTGCTCTTTTGCGGTGGAAATGGATTTCACCTTCACTTCCAAAACACCGGTCATATAAAGCTTTGGAGCTTTGCGCGCAAGAAAATATTTTTTTGCGCCGCTCTGACGAGCCATTTCATGAATCAGCGGAATGCCTTTTGCTTCCGCGGTAAGCATATAATCGTATTCATAGGGGATTTTTTCGAGAAGTGCTTTTGCAGTGGCTTCGGTTAATTCGGGATCCCCGAAAATAACAAATCCCGCGATCGAAAGATTTTCGTTAACAGGGCAAATGGGAAGCGCTCTTTCCAAACCTGCAATGTTCATTTTATGATAAAGCTGCATAGGAAAACCTCCATAAAATAATACTAAATTACCCAAATATTATAACTTTTTTTGCCTGATTCGTCAAGAATAAAAAATATGAAAATAATCGCGCAATTCATTGACATTGATTCTAAAAAGTGCTAATATAGTATTCGAAACTAAATGAAAGAGAGAATGGTATCTTGAGATCGAAAATCGTTTTGCCAAATTATAGCAGAGGAGAGGAAATCTGCAATATGGTAACCCATATTGTGGGGGGAGGATTCGGCATCCTCGGATTTCTGCTTTGTTTGATAAAATCTGTTTTAAAATTGGATTCTTGGGCGATTGTGAGCTCCTCGGTCTACACCCTTTCGATCGTTCTTTTATTCACCGTTTCAAGTCTTTATCATGGGCTGATCCCCGTGAAGGCAAAGAAAGTGTTTCGCGTGATCGATCATTGCACCATCTATCTTCTCATCGCCGGCACCTATACTCCCATCGTTCTTGTTTCTTTGCGGCAAGTCAGTCCTTTTTGGGCTTGGCTTGTGTTTGGAGTTGTTTGGGCATCGGCTATCTTTGCCATCACCCTCACCGCGATCGATATGAATAAATTCCGCATTTTTTCTATGGTTTCCTATCTTGCAATGGGATGGTGTATTCTGGTTTGCTTAAAGGATTGCATCCTCGCGGTTGGGAAAATCGGCATGCTCCTCATTTTCATCGGCGGTGTGCTTTATACCATCGGCGCCGTAATCTATGCTGTTGGCAAAAAAAGGCAGGTTTTATATGCCCATTCCGTGTTTCATGTGTTTGTGCTGGCGGCTTGCATCCTCCACTTTATTGCAATTTATTTTTTCATTCTTTAATTCCAAAATAAAAAAAGAAGAGCAATTTGCTCTGCTTTTTCTTTTTTTAGTGAATTTCGGGGAGTCCTGCGGCGGCAACGCTTTGACCAACGCGGCGGCTCTTTTCATCGGGAAGTACAATGTTGAGATTCAATTCAGGATATTCTTCCTTCAAAACTCTCTTGCATTCTTCAATCAGGGCTTCGCCGCCTTTTCCACTGGTAACTCTGCCCAAAAGGAGAAGGTTTTTGATGCTGTAGATCTTATTATAAAGGGGAAGGGTGTGTGCAAGGTAGGAACCGATGGATCTGTAAATATCAAGCGCCTTGTCGTTTCCGTTTTCCACTTCCTTCTGCACCACTTTGAGTTTTTCAGCAGGGGAGAGTGCAGGATCAAGTTCAATTCCTGCGCGGGGCGCGAGTTTGATCACACCGTCTTGCGAGAAGTATTTCACGCCGCAACCAATATCGCCGCTCCATTCATCTTCCATTGCTTCGGGATTTGCATCAATGGGAGCAAAGGCAAGCTCGTTGAGCCAACCGGTAACATAACCGTTTGCATCCACAAAGCCGGCGGCTTCGCTGGTGCCCATTGCAATTCCGAGCACGGAATTATCGCCGAGTTCCATTGCACCTGCAAGTGCGGTAACATCGCCATCGTTTGCAACCAAAAGGGGAACATCGCCGATTTCTTTTCCTGCGCGGATATAAATGTCTTTCACCTTCGCATTAAAATCTTCGGGAGAAACCTTCAAAAAGAGGGAAGCGAGCATCGTGCGGTTATCCACATAAATACCGGCAGAGCTGATACCGATGGCATCCACTCGAGGCATTTTCGATGCGGCGGTTTTGAATGCTTCCACGATTCCGTTGAAGTGATAATCGGGATCGGAATTGGTTTTCGGGAACCAAACCACTTCTTCGGAATAAACCACTTCGCCGTCGATCACTGCGCTCACCTTGCGATCGCTTCCGCCGGCATCAAAACCGATACGGCAGCCATCAAGATGACCTCCAACAGGAGTTGCTTCATCTTTTTCCGAGGGTTTTTCAGAATAGGGAATGCAGTTTACTTCAAATTCAGCTTCATAAACATCGCCCATCGTTTTAAAGTCAAAAGCGCGAGCGCCGTTCTTCTGATAAACAGATTTGATATAATCAGCAACGTCTTTGTTTCCGCAGATGGTTACGGAAAAACCGCCCTTAGCCCAAAGAAGGAATTTGGTTTTTCTTTCCACATAATAGCAGTCTGCTTCAAAGTGTTCTTTGTCGCCATAAATAAAAGTATCAAAAACGGCAATTTTCTTGTCGTTTCTTTCGATGGCGATGGCAAGGGGCTCTTTTGCTCCCGAAAGATAAGCTTCTTCCCAGCGATAAAGGGGAAGAAATTCGGGGTCAAGCACAGGTTTATTTTGAATGTTTGCTTCAATTCCAAAACGTTTCATATCAATACCTCTTTCCGGAAATATAAACTTCATCAATGGTCATATCATCACCGATCACCAAAAGATCGGCATCGTATCCTTCACGGATTTCGCCTTTCTTCAGTCCCAAATGCTTTGCAGGGGTTTCGGTTGCCATCTTCACGGCCTCTTCAAAGGAGATTCCCATTTTCACTGCGCATTTCACGCAATTCCAAAGGGTGGAACCGCTTCCTGCAAGAGTATCGGTGCCATCAAGGTAAACCGCGCCGTTTCGAACCATAACGGGAATTCCGCCCGATTCGGAAACCGTGCCCTCTTCAAATCCTGCGGGGCGAATGGAATCGCTTACCAAAGTGAGTCGATCACTGCCAAAGAGCTTGAGTGCTGCAAGAATGCTTGCTTTGTGAATGTGAACCCCATCGCAAATGATCTGCGCCCAAATGTGCTTTTCAGCGGCGGCACCGATCGGACCGGGCTTTCTGTGATGCAGGGGCTGCATGCAGTTGAAGGTATGGGTAAGGCAATTCGCTCCCGCTTCAATCGCCTCGATCGCGGTATCGTAATCCGTATCGGTGTGGCCCAAAGAAGCAATCACGCCTTCTGAGGTGATGCGGCGAATAAATTCCATACTGCCGGGCTGCTCAGGAGCAACCGTGATCATTTTCACATTGTGGAACTTTTTAAATTCTTCGTAATCGGGCGCCTTGATGTGGTTTTCGTTTTGAGCGCCTTTGTATTTGGGGGAAATGTAGGGGCCTTCCAAATGAAAACCATGAATATAAGTACCGGGGAAGTCGGTTTTCTTATGGGTAACTTCAATCAAGGTTTCCGTGTCCATTGTCATGGTGGTGGGAAGCCAGGTGGTGGTGCCGTTTTTTGCAAGAAAATCACACATCGGCTCAAAATTTCCATCGAGCGTATCCATTCCAATACAGCCGTGAGCGTGAGTTTCAATCAAGCCGGGAATCACTCTTCTGCCTTCGGCATCAAAGCCCGAAAGGCCTTTTTCTTGATTGATCGAAGTGATCACTCCGTCTTCGCAAACGAGGTTGCAAATTTCGTTTCCGATTTTTGCATTTTTAATAATAGTTTGATTCATAGAATTTCTCCTATAAATAGTTTCTTTTTACTTTTTTTAATATTATACCCCTGTTTTTTTAGAATGTCGTGGTGTGTCTTCTC
>JAZOVP010000127.1:0-12322 GCA_045658765.1 Eubacteriales bacterium
TGGATTTGATAAACGCTGAAAGCATCTAAGCGTGAAACAAACCTCAAGATTAGATATCCAGATCTTCGGATCTAAGGTCACTTGTAGACTACAAGTTTGATAGGCCTCAGGTGTAAGTGCAGTAATGCATTCAGCTGGGAGGTACTAATTGACCGATAGCTTGAACTATATTTCGTACGTGAGTTTTCTTACTATATTCAGTTTTCAGGGTACATTCAGCCGGAAGTCATTTCGGCAGCCGGTATCCACACCATGCACCTTTAGCTCAGTTGGTAGAGCAACTGACTCTTAATCAGTGGGTCCCGGGTTCGAATCCCTGAAGGTGCACCAAAAGTCAGTGTCTTTGTTGCGAAGGGTACACCCGTTCCCATTCCGAACACGGTAGTTAAGCTTCGTTATGCCGACAATACTTAGACCGAAGGGTCTTGGGAAGATAGGTCGTCGCTGACACAAAAGAAGTCCGATTCCATTGGAGTCGGACTTCACTTTTTTTATCTATATTATATAATAGAAGAAAACCGCCACGGAAACTTCCGAGGCGGTTCTTTTTTATCTTAAGGTAATCTGATATAAGAAGGCAAGCTTTTTGAGAATTTTTTGCACATACTGATCAATTTCTTCGGAAGTGAATTCATGATCGGTAGGAGTAAATACCAAATTGAATGCCATGCTCTTTTTGCCTTCGCCGATCGCTTCGGAGCGGTAAACGTCAAAGAGCTTCACATCAGTCAGGAATTTGCAGGAAGATTTGATTGCTGCAGTGATTTCTCCGCAGGTAAGTGCTTCCTCAGCCACCAAAGCAAGGTCGCGCTTTTCCGCAGGGAATTTCGAAATGGGCTGATAGCGGAATTTCTGATTCAGCTTTTCGCTCAAAACCGCATAATCGATTTCTGCAATAAATACGGGCTTTTCAATGGCGTTTTCTTCGCAAATTTCATAGGAAACCTTGCCAAGCACACCAATCTTCTCGCCCTCACAGAAAATCTCTGCCGTCATACCGGGATGGAAGTATTCGCGAGTGGCTTTCGAATAGCTGAATTCCACTCCAAATGCCTTCGCAATCGCCTCAAGTGCGCTCTTTGCAGTGAAGAAGGTTTCGTTATCGCCAAAGGCAAGAATCGAAAGGGTATCTCTTTCTTCGGGATATTCGGTGAGGGGAAGTTCTTTTGCGCGGAAAATGCGAGCAAGTTCAAAGAATCTGCCTTCGGTATTTCCGCGGCGCAGATTTCGAATCGCGCAATTCAGCATCGAAGGAATCAGCGTGGTGCGCATCAAGGAAAGATCTTCCGTGAGCGGATTCATCAAGCGAATCGCATGTCTTTCGGGAGCATCTTCGGGCAGGTGAATCAAATCCAGATCCTTCGGAGAGAAGAAGGAATAAAATACCGATTCGGAAAATCCGGCTCTGCAAAGCGTGGTCTTCACTTTGAGTGCTTTTTTCTGTTCGTCGGTTCTGCCACCGCTGGTAACGCGCGCCAAATCAAGGAAGCGGGGTTTAATATTTTCATATCCCCAAGAACGAATGATTTCTTCTGCAATATCAGCCGCGCTGTCGTCGATGTCATCGCGGTAGGGAGGCACCATCACCGAAAGCGCATCGCCATCGATTTTCGGTTCAAAGGAAAGCGCCTCAAGATGACGAATCACTTCCTCTTCGGGAACCTCCACTCCAAGAATGCTGTTGATCTTTTGGAGGGAAACAGTCAGAGGACGGGATTTCACTTCGCCATTCACTGCCACATCGCAGTGGAAGGAAAGAATTTCACCCGCGCCGAGTTCTTCAATCAAATGAAGAGCTCTCTTCATACCCATCACGGTAGAATATTCATCCACACCCTTTTCAAATCTCGAGCTGGAATCAGAGGATTGTCCCAAGCTTCTGCCGGTCTTTCTCACCGAATCGCGTGCAAATTTTGCCGCTTCAAAAAGAACTTCGGTGGTGTCGGGTTTGATTTCGGAATTGAGTCCGCCCATAATTCCCGCAAGGGCAACGGGGCGAGTTTTATCGCAAATCACAAGGTTTTCGGGGGTGAGCTTAAAGGTTTTTTCGTCGAGCGTGATAATCTCTTCGTTTTCCTTGGCTCTGCGCACGATGATGCAGTTGTCTTTCAAATCTCTGCGGTCAAAAGCGTGCATCGGCTGACCGAATTCTTTCAATACATAGTTGGTAATATCCACCACATTGTTGATCGCGCCAATTCCCACCAAAGCAAGGCGTCTTTGCATCCAAGTCGGGGAGGGAGCAATCTTCACGGAATCCACCGCGTGGCCGATATAGCGAGGGCAAAGATCGGGCGATTGCACCTCAATATTAAAATCAATCGCTTTTTTGTTTTCGGTAAAGGATAGATCAGGCATACGGAAGGGCTTCTTTAAAACTGCAGCCACTTCTCTTGCCATGCCGATAATGCTCTGGCAATCGGGTCGGTTTGCGGTAATGGCAATATCAAATACCACTTCATCCAGTCCCAAAATCGGCTTCACATCAGCGCCGATGGGTGCATCTTCAGGAAGCTCAAGGAGCCCCAGGTATCCTGCACCGGGATATAATTCTTCGGTAAGACCAAGTTCAATTCCCGAGCAAAGCATACCGTGGGATTCTTCCCCGCGGAGCTTGCCCGCTTTAATTTTCATCACGCCTTCAATGGTAACGTGATCTTTTGCCGTTGCATAAACGGTAGCGCCCACGAGCGCGGCGGGGAATTTTCCTCCCGCGTGCACATTATCTGCTCCGCAGCAGATCTGGAAAGTGCCGTGTTCGCCGCAATTCACGCGGCAAATGCTGATGTGGGTATCGGGAATGAGATTGCACTCCTCCACCAGACCAACCACAACACCCGAAATTTCTTTTCCGATTTCGTTCACTTCTTCCACTTCAAATCCGGCGGAAAAAAGTTTTTCTTCTAATTCTTTGGGGGAAATATCAATGTCCACATATTCTTTGAGCCAACTAAGCGGTGCTAACATTTTCTTTCCTCCTTTCAGTCGCGAAATTGCCCTGCAAAACGGGTGTCCGATTCAAACAGGGTTTTGATGTTGTTGATTCCGTATTTGAGCATGGCAATTCGTTCCACACCCATACCAAAGGCAAAGCCCGTGTATTCTTCCGGATCAATGCCGCAGTTTTCCAAAACATGGCGGTTCACCATGCCCGCACCGAGCACTTCAATCCAGCCCGTGCCCTTGCAAAGTTTGCATCCCTTGCCGCCGCATTCAAAGCAAGAAACATCCACTTCCACACTCGGCTCGGTGAAGGGGAAATACGAGGGACGAAGACGGGTCTTCACGCCCTTTCCGAAAATCTTCTCGGAAAACAAATCCAGCATTCCCTGCAAATCACAAACCGAAATGCCGCGATCCACCACAAGCCCCTCCATCTGCGAAAACATTGGGGAGTGGGTGGCGTCGTCGTCGGAACGGAATACCCTGCCGGGCGAAAGAATCTTGATGGGAGGAGCGCTCTTTTCCATCACGTGAATCTGCCCTGCGCTGGTTTGGGTGCGCAAAAGGAAATTCGGCGCAAGATAGAAGGTATCCTGCATATCTCTTGCGGGGTGATCCTCGGGGGTGTTGAGCGCGGTAAAGTTATAATAATCGGTTTCGATTTCGCTTCCTTCAAAAATTTCAAAGCCCATGGAAGAGAAAATCTCAATCAATTCATTTTGCACCAAAGTATTGGGGTGCAAAGAACCGAATTTCTGATCCACTGCAGGTTCGGTAACATCAATCGCCTCTGCTGCATTCTTCTTTTCAAGCTCGATCTTGTGGATCTTGCGATCGGTTTCGTCAAAAAGGGCAAGCGCCCATTCTTTCACTTCATTGATGCTTTTGCCAACCGCAGGGCGGTCTTCCTTCGCAACATCCTTCAGCCCCTTCATCAAAAGAGAAATTTTCCCTTCCTTATTATCCAAAAAGAGCTTGCGGAATTCATAAAGCGCGCGGGAAGAATCAAAAGAATCGATCTTTTCCGTGATTTCACTGCGGATCTGTTCTAATTTTTCTTTCATATTCATTTCCTTTCCTAAAAAATAAAAAACCCCCGCCATTTCAGGACGGGAGCCAAAAAGCTTCGCGATACCACCTGAATTTCGGGCATAAAAACCCGACAACTCAAAAGCCCATAACGGCGCCACCCGCAGCAGACTACTCATTCTTTCCCCTGCCGTGCTCCGAAGCGAACCGCACTGCCTTCGTTTCTCAGATCGCTCTCAGCCGCCGACGATCCTTCTCTTTAGAGAAAACTTGAAAACAGGCACTCTTCATCTCAGCATTTACCTCCATATTTTATCTTGTTTCCTATTATTTGTCAAGTGTCCCTCTTGACGAATCGCGAAAAATCGTTTATAATAATAATCAATCTCAATAAGGCAAGGAGGACGCCAAATGCAACAACGAAATACCGCCCAGAAAAAAGCCATTTTTTCCTCTCTTTCGTCGCGCAAAGATCATCCTTCCGCCACGAAACTCTATGAAGATTTAAAGGAAAAATATCCCAATCTATCCAAAGCCACCGTGTATCGTGTGCTCAATGCCGCCGCCGAAGCCGGCGAGATCTTGCGAATTCATGTGGGCACCGAAGATCGCTTCGATGGAGCCCCCGAAGATCATTGTCATATCATCTGCACCGAATGCAGCACCGTTTTCGATGCCGCCTTCCCGAAAACCGTGCTCTCGGAGCTCGAGCGCGAATCGGGCTATGAAGTCTCCTCGCGCCATGTGGAGTTTTATGGGCTTTGTCCCGAATGCAAGAAAAAATAAAAGCAGAGCAATTTGCTCTGCTTTTTGTTTTAAAATTTTTCTGTTATTTTTCTGATTTCTTCGCGGTCGCCTTCATACGAGAGGGAAGAAATCTTCGTTTCTTCAAAAGCCGCCGCATCAATTTTCAAAAGATCAGAATTCAAGGCAAGCGAGGCAACTTCCGTGAAGGCAAAGGCATCGGAAAGATAAAAAATTCCTTCGGGAAGAAAAACTTTCGTTTCCGTTCCGTTGTAATCAATCAGAATTCCGTTCCCCTCAATCACAAATTCTTCCGTTTTCCCCTTCAGCCAAGCCGTTTCGCGGAAGGCACTTTGCCCAATTTTCTTCACCCCTTTGGGGATCGAAAATTCAAGGGTATCGTTTCCGCTGTTCCAAAAAGCATAGGCATCAATCACTTCCAGCGAATTGGGCAAATGAATTTTCTCTAAAGAGGGGAGCGAGGCAAACGCTTCTTCGCCGATTTCCAAAACCCCTTCGGAAAGGGTAATTTCCTTGAGCGAACGGCAGGAAAAGAATGCACCCGTTGGAATGATTTCCACCCCTTTTCCAATCACGGCCTTTTCCAGAAAAAGGCAGTTGTCAAAGCAGTCTTTTCCAATGCTTTCCACCGAATCGGGAATGGCAATTTCGGTGATCGCGCTCTTTTTGAATGCGCCGTCGCCGATGGTCTTGATCGAATTGGGGATCGTGATTTTCATCAGTTCTGCCCCTTCAAACACTCCGTCTCCGATCGCAATCACCCTGTAGCGATCATATTTTTCGGGAAGGGAAATCGTGTTTTCCGAATATCCATCCGCATCAAAACCGGCAATTTCGGCGGTCAGATCGTTGTAAAGATCAAAGGAAATTCCGTTGGCATCTTCGCTCCCGATCTTCACCCGATCTTCGGGCTTGATTTCTTCGGGAGTATAAAGCGGCTCGGGCGATTCGTTCACACAAGCGGAAAACAAAACCGCCCCGAGCAGAAAAAGAATCAAAATGGGAAGCGTTTTTTTCATTTTGGCACCTTTCGTTTGTTTCTTTTTTTATCATACCCTAATTTTGTGCAGAAGTAAAGAAAAACTGCATAAAAAGCGTTTCTTGAGCCCTGTTTTTCCGATTTTACTTGACAAAGATCGCGGGGCAAGGTAAAATATTTCACATCCTATACAAAAAAATGACATAAATGGAGGTTTTTATGTTGCGCACGAAAAAATTGCTTTCCTGCCTTTTGATTTTTGTGCTCCTCACTGCCGTTTTGGGCTTGAGTGTGTATGCCATGGATCAAAAAGCCGCCGAAAGCAAAACCTTTACCGTATCCGACACGGAATATAATTTCACCGATGGGGTAGTGGTGGAAGATAGCACCGAGCTTTCGGGCGATGATTCTGCCGCCGCATATCTGGATTCCTATGAAGACAATATGCAGTCCGATCCCGATTTTAAAACCCATGCCAAAGAAGCCATCCAAAAGGTTCGCGAATCCGTTCCCGCTTATGCAACCTTCTGGTCTCTCCTTCCCGCCGTGATCGCCATTGCTCTGGCACTGATCACCAAAGAAGTGTATTCTTCCTTGTTTGTGGGTATCTTGGCAGGTGGCCTTATTTATTCCGGTTTCAATTTCGAAACCACCGTTACCCATGTCTTTTCCGATGGCTTCGTGGCAAGCGCCGCCGATTCCTATAATATGGGTATCCTGATCTTCCTTATTATGCTCGGCGCCCTTGTTGCCATGATGAATAAAGCAGGTGGCTCCGCCGCCTTCGGCAGATGGGCATCCAAGCATATCAAGAGCCGCGTGGGCGCTCAGCTTGCAACCGTTATCCTCGGCTGTCTGATCTTTATCGACGATTATTTCAACTGTCTCACCGTGGGTTCTGTAATGCGTCCCGTTGCCGATAAGCATAAAGTCAGCCGCGCAAAGCTTGCATATCTGATCGATGCCACCGCCGCTCCTGTTTGTATCATCGCTCCCATTTCTTCTTGGGCAGCCGCTGTTGCGGGCTTTGCTCAGGGCGAAGGTCCGATGAGCGGCATCTCCCTTTTCATCAAAGCCATCCCCTTTAATTTCTATGCACTCCTCACCATCGTAATGATGATCGTTCTTGCCGTTTCCAAATTCGATTACGGCCCCATGAAACTCCATGAAAAGAATGCCATCGAAAAAGGTGATCTCTTCACTTCCGGCGGCGAAGAATTTGCCGATTCCACCGAAGATGAAAATGCCAATCCCAAGGGCAGAGTATGGGATCTTGTGGTTCCCGTTGTGTTCCTCGTATTTGCTTGCGTGGTAGGTATGATCTATTCCGGCGGTTTCTTCGATTCCGCTTCCGAGGGCTATCGCAATTTCATCATCGCCTTCTCGAATTCCGATGCTTCCGTTGGCCTCCTCTACGGCTCGTTTATCAGTGTGATTGTTGCTGTGATCTATTTCCTCTGCCGCAGAGTATTGAGCTTTAAAGATTGCATGGCATCCATCCCCGAGGGCTTCAAGGCAATGGTTCCCGCCATTATGATCCTTGTTTGCGCTTGGACCTTAAAAGCAATGACCGATTCTCTCGGCGCCAAGATCTTCGTTTCTTCTCTGGTAGAAGGCAGTGCCGCAGGCCTGCAGGCATTCCTTCCTGCCATCATCTTCCTCATTGCAGTTGGTCTTTCCTTTGCCACCGGCACTTCTTGGGGCACCTTCGGCATCCTCATTCCGATCGTGCTTTCCGTGTTTGGCGGTGTGAATGATAGCATGACGGTTGTTGCCATTTCCGCTTGTATGGCAGGTGCCGTTTGCGGCGACCATTGCAGCCCCATCTCCGATACCACCATCATGGCATCCGCAGGAAGCGCATCCAATCACTTAAACCACGTTTCCACCCAGCTTCCCTATGCGCTCACCGTTGCAGGGGTATCCTTTATCACCTATATCATCGCGGGCTTTGTCCCCAATGCCTTCATCACCCTTCCCATCGGCATTGTTCTGATGATCGGCACCCTTCTTGTGATCCGCGCGATCGCAAAGAAAAAAGCATAAATCAAATCCAAAACGGCTCGCGAGATTTCGCGAGCCGTTTTTCTTTTGCTTGACTCTTTCCTTGATCGGTGATAAAATAAAAACAGAATCCGAAAGGAGAATAATATGAAAATCAAAGTCAAAAAATTATCCGAAGGCGCCATCCTTCCAACCTATGGAAGTCCCTATTCCGCAGGCGCCGATTTATATGCCTTGGCAGAGGATGCCATCACCATCGCCGCAGGCGAAACCGTGCTTGTCCACACGGGTCTTGCCTTTGAAATCCCCGAAGGATATGGCGGGTTCATCTATGCCAGAAGCGGCCTTGCCACCAAAAAAGGTCTTGCCCCCGCCAATAAAGTCGGCGTTGTGGATGCCGATTATCGGGGCGAGGTTATGGTTGCCCTTCATAATCATTCCGATTCCTCAAAAACCGTGGAGCCGGGCGAAAGAATTGCCCAGCTTGTGATCGCCCCCTTTTTAAAGGGCGAATTCGAAGAAGCCGATTCGCTCTGCGAAACCTCTCGCGGCTCGGGCGGCTTCGGCAGCACCGGCACAAAATAAAATCCATAAAAAAGGCACCGCATTTGCGGTGCCTTTTCTGTTCCGGAAATTATTCTTTGTCGAGTTTTTCTTCCATTTCTTTCTGAATTTCGGGATCATACGAAAGAATGGGAGCCACGTCTTTCTTCTTCAGTTTTCTGTCAACATAGTTTTTGGTAATCTTCATCACCAAGGGAGAAAGGGCAACCACTGCAATCAGGTTGGGGAACATCATCAGTCCGTTGAAGGTATCGGAAATATCCCAGGCAAGGGAAGAGCTCATCACAGCACCAAGGAAAATGGTGCACACGTGAATGGTTTTAAACACCTTCACACTCTTTGCGCCAAACACATATTCCCATGCCTTCGCGCCGTAGTGGCTCCAGCCAAGAATGGTGGTGAAAGCAAAGAGAAACATTGCGATTGCCACAAATTTCGAACCAATACCGCCCCAGTGGAATACCGTGTCGAATGCACCGCCAACCAAAGTGGCATCGGAAAGACCTGCGGCAACTTCACCGGTGAGCGTGTTAAACACACCGCCATTGAGTCCGCCGGAAGTGAGCACAACCAGAGCCGTCATGGTGCATACCACCATAGTATCGGCAAACACTTCAAAAATGCCCCACATACCTTGTCTTACAGGTTCTTTTTCGGTGGAGTTGGAGTGCACCATAACCGAAGAACCAAGACCTGCCTCGTTCGAGAACACGCCGCGCTTAAAGCCGTTGGTCATTGCCACAATCACACCGCCAAGTCCGCCGCCAACAAATGCCTCGGGCTTGAATGCGTTTGTGAAAATTGCTTCAAATGCGGGGATAATTGCTTTATAGTTCACTGCAATAATGGTAAGAGAGCCGAGCACGAAAAGCACCACCATGAAAGGCACAATTTTTTCGGCAACATTTGCAATTCTCTTCACACCGCCAAGGGTGATCACTGCAGTGAGGATCATCACCACAACACCCAAAATCACATTGTAAAGGGAAGTGCCCATCACTTCAATCGAAGAAAGCGCTTCCACATTGAATGCGGCAGAAACGTTTCCAACAATCTTGTTCACCTGACCCATCGAGCCAATTCCGAATGCGGCAAGCATGGCAAAGAAGGAGAAGAGGATCGCAAGAATTTTTGCGGGGATCTTCATGCCTTTTCTGCTTCCCAAACCGTCGGCAAGGTAATACATCGCACCGCCCGACCATTCGCCGTCTTTGTTGCGGCGGCGGGAATAAATACCGAGCGCATTTTCAGAGAAGTTGGTCATCATACCAAAGAATGCGGCAACCCACATCCAGAACACCGCACCTGCACCGCCAACGCAAATAGCAGCGGCAACACCTGCGATATTACCGGTGCCCACCGTTGCGGCAAGTGCAGTACAAAGTGCCTGGAAAGGAGAAATACTACCCTTTTCCTTGGTGTGTCCGATTACATCTTTCTTAAATAAAGAGCCAATGGTTTCCTTCCACCAATGACCGAGATGGCTGATCTGAAAAACCTTGGTAAGGCAGGTCATCAGAATACCGGTGCCAACGAGTAAAACAAGGCCAACAATGCCCCACACAAAACCGTTGACAGAATTGTTTACGTTTGTGATGAATTCTAACATACATCCTCCTAGAAAAAATGAAATAAAAAAAGGATTGCGCACGAAAGCACAATCCAAAAATACACAAAAAGAAAAAGAAAATGAAAACTTTGTCCTTTTGCCTGAGAGATTAGCGCTTGCGCTTTGCACCTTCGGCACTCAATTCAATGAGATTCTCCAAAGTTCCGTCGAATCGCAGTCTTTATTCTTTCGAACGCCTGAGAGTGTTACTCCTTCGGCAGGGAAGTCCCTTTTCCTGCAATCTTCCACCGGAATCCATATTTTCAACGCTCATTATACACCTTTTTACAAAAAAAGCAACCCCTTTTTCAAAAAAATACTGCCTTTTTGCATTTTTTTTGCAAAAAGGCAGTGTCGGTTTAGGGTTTTTCCACAAGAAATAAAAATTCTTCTTCCGAAAGCACGGGAATCGAAAGCTCGTTGGCTTTCTTCAGCTTTGAGCCCGCCGCTTCTCCCGCCACCACAAAATCGGTTTTCTTCGAAACCGAGCCCGAAACCTTGCCGCCGTTGTCTTCAATGATTTTTGCGGCCTCGTCGCGCTTTAGGGTGGGAAGCGTTCCGGTGAGAACAAATGTTTTGCCTTGGAATTTGGTGGAGCTTTGGGTTTCAAGGAAGGTCATGTTCACCCCAAGGGAAGAAAGCTCCTCCAAAAGAAAGCGTGTTTTTTCGCTTTCAAAAAAGTTTATAATGCTGTCTGCGCCAATCTCTCCAATATCGGGCACCGATAAAAGCTCTTCCTTGGTGGCTCCTTTGAGCGATTCCATATCCCCGAACCGGCGTGCCAGCAGCACCGCAGTCTTTTCCCCGATTCCGCGAATTCCGAGTGCAAAAATCAGGCGCGATAAGCAAAGGGCTTTAGAAGATTTGATGGCAAGCTTTAGTTTCTCCACACTCTTTTCGCCCATTCCCTCAATGAGGGCGGCTTTTTGGGCATCGAATCGGTAAAGATCGGGAATCGATCTGATGATGCCTTCCTTCAAGAATGCCTTCACCACCGCAGGACCCATTCCGTCAATATTCATTGCCGCTTTCGAAGCAAAGTGCACCAAGTTCCGCTCAATCTGAGCAGGGCAGGCAGCGTTTGTGCAAAAAATAGCGGCGGCATCTGCTTCCCGCATCACCTTTTCTCCGCAAGAAGGGCAGTGCTCGGGAAATTCATACGGCAAGGAATTTTCTTTTCGATCTTTGGTTTCCACCCGCACCACTTCCGGAATAATCTCGCCCGCTTTTCTCACAATCACCCGATCGCCGATGCGAATATCCTTTTCGCGAATGAAATCTTCGTTGTGAAGGGTGGCTCTGGAAACCGTGGTTCCCGCAAGGCGCACCGGTGCAAGCTCGGCAGTCGGAGTCAAAACTCCCGTTCTGCCCACTTGAATGGTAATATCAAGAAGCTCGGTGGCTTTTTCTTCGGGCGGGTATTTGAAGGCGATTGCCCATTTGGGCGCGTGGGGGAGTTCGCCCAGCTCTTCCCGCTGATGAAAATCGCTTGTTTTCACCACCGCCCCGTCAATATCAAAAGAAAGATTCTCTCTTTCTTCTCCGCGGCGGGAGATCTCCTCATAAATTTCCTCGTTTGTTTTCAGCACCCGAAACGGGGAAACCTTAAATCCGATTTCGGAAAGCCAGGTTAAACTCTCCTTGTGATCGGAAAAGGTTTTTCCTTCTATGGATTGAATATTGAAAATCAGAATATCAAGTCCGCGCGCCGCGCAAATCGCGCTCGAAAGCTGGCGAAGCGATCCTGCCGCGGCGTTTCTCGGGTTGGCAAAAAGCGCCTCGCCCAAAAGCTCGCGTTCCGCATTGATCTTTTCAAAGCTTTTTTTCGGCATAAAAACTTCCCCCCGCACCACAAGGTGGGGGATCTTTTCTTTCAAAACAAGAGGAATCGAGGGAATGGTCTTTAAATTCTCGCTCACATCCTCGCCAATCTTGCCGTCGCCTCGGGTGGCGCCGCCAATGAACTTTCCGTCTTTATATTCCAGTGCCACCGAAAGTCCGTCGATCTTATATTCCACCGCAAATTCGGGCTGCAAAACCTCTGCGCGAATCCCGTCCAAGAATTCGAAAAGTTCTTCTTTGTTAAACACATTCGAAAGACTCTTCAAGGGAACTGCGTGTGTGTATTTTTCAAATTTTTCCAAAACTGCGCCGCCCACTCTTTTCGTGGGGGAGAGGGGATCGGAATATTCGGGATGCTCGCGTTCCAATTTTTCCAATTCTTTATAAAGCATATCGTATTCATAATCGGAGGCGCTGGGAGCATCGAGCACGTAATATTCGTGGGAAAGGCGCAAAAGAGTCTCGCGTAATTCTTCGATTCTGGCAAGAGCGCTATCTTGTTTCATGGAAAACTCCTTTTTTCGGATTCTACATTTATTATTATAAACCGATTTTTTTCAAAGTCAACAAAACCCCGTGAAAATAAT
>JAZOVP010000128.1:0-3246 GCA_045658765.1 Eubacteriales bacterium
CACAACGATTTGGGAATGATTTTGGCGAGCAAAGCCGGATTTTTATTCCGCAGCACCGAAGAAATCAAAAAGGATTATCCTTCCCTTCCCGCATTTGATGAATACAGCGATTTGCTGGAAGCAATCAAAAAAGCATTATAAGAAAAAAACGAACGGCTTAGCCGTTCGTTTTTATTTTTTCATTTACAAAGGATTGAAGCTCCAAAAGCCGATCGGGATCCATCGCTTTTTTTCCTTCGAGTGGATTTTTTATTCCAAGATTTTCGTATTTAAAAAATCCCATTGTGTGGAATCCGAGAAGTTCATACTCCAAAAGAGATGAAAACGATTCAAGGTGATCAAAATAACGGGAAAGGATCTCTTCAGAATCGTTGATCTCGGGAATCACAACGGTTCGGATCACGGTGGGGATTTTTTGCTCCTTCAGAAACAAGAGAACCTTTTTGGTTTTCTTCATATCGCTGCCGGTGAATTTTAAGTAGGAATCATCATCCCAGAATTTCAAATCCAAAAGCACCGCTTGCGCATTTTTCAAAACAAAACACACCTCTTCGGAAAGTACAACCGAACCCGAAGTATCGATCACATAAGGGATTCCCTCGGCTTTCAAAAGCGGAACCGTTTGAGAAAGGAAGTCGGCTTGCAGGAGCGGTTCTCCGCCGGAAAAAGTGGCACCTCCGTTTTTGCCAAAATAAGGTTTGAAGCGAGAGATCTTTTTCACAAGATCCTCGGGAGAAACCTTGGTTCCGATTTTATGCCAGGTATCGGGATTATGGCAAAAAACACAGCGAAGGGGGCATCCCGCAAGAAAAACGGCACATCGAAGTCCTGCCCCGTCGCGCGCGGCAAGACTTTCGATGGAATGAACGATTCCTTCCATTACATTTTCTCGTGGAAGGTGCGGGAAATCACTTCGAGCTGCTTATCTTTGGAAAGCTTATTGAAATTAACCGCATATCCGCTCACGCGAATGGTGAGAGAGGGATAAAGGGCGGGGTTTTCCATTGCATCGATGAGTTTTTGGCGGTTCAACACGTTTACATTCAAATGATGCGCAGACTGATCAAAATATCCATCAAGGATCTGCACAAGATTTTGGATTCTTCCTTCATCGTTTGCGCCAAGGGCGGTGGGGGTGATGGAGAAAGTATTGGAAATGCCATCAAGGCAACAGTCATAAGAAATTTTAGCAACAGAGTTCAAGGAAGAAAGGGCGCCTTCCGAATCTCTTCCGTGCATGGGATTGGCGCCGGGAGCAAAGGGTTCGCCTTTCTTTCTGCCATCGGGGGTGGCGCCTGTTTTGGCACCGTATACCACATTGGAGGTGATGGTGAGAATGGAAAGGGTGTGTTTTGCACCGCGATAGCAGGGGGTTTTGCAAAGTTCGGAATAGAAGAACTCGGCAATCCACTGCGCAATTTCATCCACACGGTCGTCATCGTTGCCGTATTTGGGGAAATCGCCTTCGGTTTTGAAATCCACAATCAAGCCACGATCATCCTTCACAGGGGTAACTTTGGCATATTTGATTGCACTCAAACTATCGGCAAGAACGGAAAATCCGCTGATACCAAATGCCATAAGGCGCTCGGGCTCCACATCGTGGAGCGACATCATAAGGCGCTCATAGGCATAGCGGTCGTGCATATAATGGATGACGTTCATGGTGTTTACATATAGCTTTGCCATCCAAGCGGCATATTCAGAGAAGGCGGCAACCACTTTATCGTAATCCAAAACTTCTTCTTCGAATACCTTTCCGATCGGCGCGATCTGCTCGCCGTGGATTTCATCTTTGCCACCGTTGAGTGCCATAAGAAGCACTTTTGCAAGATTGCAACGAGCACCGAAGAACTGCATTTGCTTGCCGGTTTTCATAGCGGAAACACAGCAGGCAATCGAATAATCATCGCCGAATTCTTTTCTCATTTCATCATCGTTTTCATACTGAATCGAATCGGTATCGATCGAAACTTTTGCACAAAAACGCTTGAAATTTTCGGGGAGGGATTTTGCCCAGAGAATGGTGATGTTTGGCTCTGCGGAAGGGCCTAAATTATACAGGGTTTGCAGAAAACGGAAGCAGGTTTTGGTTACCATCGGTCTGCCGTCGAGGCCTTGACCGGCAAGGGAAAGGGTAACCCAAACGGGATCGCCTGCAAAAAGCTCATTATATTCGGGAGTGCGAAGATGGCGAACCATTCGCATTTTAATCACAAGGTCATCGATCATTTCCTGCGCGGAAATTTCATCAAGAGTGCCCTCGTTTAAATCGCGCTGAATATAAATATCAAGAAATGCGGAAATTCTGCCAATACTGTTTGCTGCACCGTTTTGCTCTTTCACGGCACCAAGATAGCCAAAATAGAGCCACTGAATCGCTTCGCGCGCATTTTGAGCAGGTTTGGTGATGTCAAAGCCATACATTTGCGCCATTTCAACAAGCTGATTCATAAATTCGATCTGACGCTGAATATCCTCGAGAAGCTGAACGGTATCCGCGGTCATATCTCGTTCGCCAATGCGGGCTTTATCGGCTTTGCGAAGCGCAATCAAACGATCCATACCATAGAGTGCGATGCGGCGATAATCGCCGATGATTCTGCCACGGGCATAGGCATCGGGAAGACCGGTTAAAACGCCGGCATGGCGCGCTTTTTTCATGGTTTCGGTATACACGCGAAAAACGCCGGTATTATGGGTGGTGCGGTATTTGAATTCATTCTGAATACTTTCAGAAACCTCATATCCATAGGCCTTACAAGCTTGAACGGCATTGCGATAACCCGCAAAAGGATTGAGCGCTCTTTTGAGGGGCTTATCGGTTTGAAGGCCAACGATGATTTCTTCGTCTTTTTTGATATAACCTGGCTCAAAGGTGAGAATCGAAGATGCTTTTTCGGTATCGACATCAAGAACTCCGCCCTTTTCATTTTCCAAAACAAGAAGGCGATCCATTTCTTTTCTCACAGAATCGGTTCTTGCGGTGGTGCCCTTCAGAAACGATTCATCCCCGGAATACGGGGTATAGTTTAACTGAATGAAATTTTGCAGATCAATTTCATCCTGCCATTTTCCTTTTTGAAAACTTCTCCAAAAATCCATATCTTCCTCCTAAAAAAAGAAAAAAACATCCCAGAAACAGGATGCCCAGACGGTCGGCTAATATACATCCTTGTTCCCTCATAGTACTCTATGTTCCGTCAGTTGCAAGGACAAACCTTATATTTTATTCATACAATGATT
>JAZOVP010000129.1:0-41784 GCA_045658765.1 Eubacteriales bacterium
AGAGTTTTTGTTTCTTCTATTTTCATAAAACCTCCTTATATCGGCTCGCAATCAATCAAAAAATTCACCTTGATAAAGGTTGCAATTTCTTCCGATAATGCTTTTTTATCGCTTTTCACTTCTATTTTCGTGGGGATTTCATTTTCATCGGCAAAAATGGAAAGGGAATATTCGGCATCGGGAAAGTTTTGCAAAACCGTTTGATTGATCTTTTCGCCGAAACGCTCAAGAATTTTTGATTTTATCGCATCGGTCTCGTTTTCGGAAGCTTGAAAGATATTCGGCAGCGTGATCGAAAAATCTTTTTTAAAAATCGGCAGAATCGGGGAAAATGAAACCGCAATCAGCATGGTGGCAATCAAAAAACGAAGGGAGGAATAAAGCGGGGATTTTTCTCCTTTCGGCAAAATCGCCTTGAATAAAAGAGCGCAAAAGGATAAAAGAATCAAAGAATAAAACCAAGATTTCATTTTAAAAATTTCCTTTGTTTGTAAGAAAAAGAGTGATATAAAAAATCAGATAACACCCCTCCGAAATCATCAGCGCCATCAAAAGATCCAAAAGCGATCGAAAGGAATGAAGAAGCGTTTTGCCCTTTTTTTCACCCGTAAGATCTGCCACCGCCGCCGCAAGCGATAAAAAGATTTTATGCACGCACACCGTCAGAATCGGCCTTAAAATCAAAATCAAAAGAAGCAAGATGCAAAGCACCCCGCATTCCGTTTTCACCACCGAAAAGGAAGCAGAAAGGGTTCCGATGCTTTGCCCAACCATCCCTCCAACCACTGGAATAAAATTCCCCGCCGCAAAGCGCACACTCCTCTGCGCCAAGGAATCCGCAGATGTGGCAAGCGCATTTTGAAGGGATAAACTCGCCCCAACCAAAGTGAAAAAGAGCACACAAAGGGTTTTCACACTTCGTTTTAAAAAGTCAAATAAAGTGCCAAGTCCCGTGTCGGTAAATCCTTGCGAAACCAAAAATGCAAAAAGAAGTTTTAATGTGGGTGCCAAAAAATTCGAAGTCAGTGTTGTGGCAAGGGCGAGTGTTTGGCTCAAATTTGCCGCCAAGATCGAGCTTTGAGTAACCGAGCCGGAAAGCGCCAAAAGAAAGCATGTGATCGGCAGGGAAGATAAAAAGAAATTTCGTATTGCGCCAAGAGAAGCTAAAACCGAATCAATGATTTTCGAAAAGAAAGCATAAAGAATCAGTGCCAATCCCAAAAACAAAATCCAATCAAACACCTTTTCCAGTTCCGCTGAATGAAACGATTCCTTAATACTGCGAAAAAAAGCGGCAATCAGAATCAGCGCGCAAACACTCCCGAAAAAAACCACACCGTTTTTGAGCGATAGGGAAAAGTAGTCCAAAATTTCGGAAAACAAAAAGGAAAGAATCCCGTTTCCGTTTTCCTCTTTCACGGTGATTTCGAGTTTTTCTTTGTCGATATTTTCAGGGATCATTTCCCAAATTTCATCTTCTTTTGAAAATTCTCTCAAGGCATCGGTTTCTTGTGCCGCGAAAACCCTTTTAGAAAAAAGAGAGATCAAAATCAAAAGAAAGAAGATGAATTTAAAAACCTTTGTTTTCAACTTACCAGTTCCTCAATCCAATTTAAAACCGTATTAAAGATGGGAAGGGAAAGGGAAAGAATTGCACCCTTTCCGCAAATTTCAAGCTTTTCCGCAATTTTGTCTTCTCCCAAATCACGGCAAAAGGAGGATGTGATCGAAACAATCAAAGAAAGCCCCATGGCTTTTATCAGAATCAGGAAAAAATCAGGAACGGTGGTTTTCTCGGCCAATGTTTTCATTTTTTCAACGAGCGGAACAATCCATCCAATGAAAACCAAAAGAAAAACCGTGCCTGCGCCCAAAAGAAGAAGGGGCTTAAATCGTGGAGAAATCTCGGCGGAAATTTTCGCAAGAATTGCGCAAAAAAGAGCGAAAAAGCATAATAAAATCAGGCCATTCATATCCCGAAGGTATTCCTCACGGTATTGATCACAGCGGCAATTTCTCCCACCAGCATGAGGAGAACCACCAAAATTCCACCAAGGGTAACATACCCCGCCTGTTCATCCTTTCCGCTCGATTTTAGCACCTGACAAAGCACACTTGTGAGAATACCCACTCCGGCAATTTTCAGTAGCAGCGATACATCCATTTTTTCTCCTAAATCAGTAATATAAAAATTCCGAGTCCTGCGGTCAGCCCCGTCATTCTCGATACCTTTGCGCGCCCCTCGACGCGCATTTTTTCGTTCTTCTCTTCCTCTTCCCAAATCAGAATCATTTTCTCAAGGTCTTTTAGTTGTGCTTCTTTCGATTGCATTCCAAAGCGTTTTGCAAAATCAGAAAGCGTTTCCCTCGCTCGATTTGAGCAGGAAAGAATGTTTAAATATTCTAAAACCGCGCGCTCAAAAGCACCCCAAGGTGCTTTTTTTGTTTCCGATCTCAAATTCTCAAGAAAGCCGTCTTTTTCAAGCACCTTGTTTTCAAAATTTTCATAGAGCAAAATTTGGTTCTTGCTGAAGTTTTTTATTTGAAAATGAATTTCCTCCAAAAATTTCAAAAACGCTGTTTTTCGTTTTTGATTTTGCTCAATTTCATTTGCTCGAAAAAAACCGAATAAAATGGGAACCAAAGAAAGAAGCGCCACCCCGATCATTTTCATAGAATCGGTTCCAGTGTGATCTTGGCTCGGTAAACCCGATCGGGAATTTTCTCTATCACCGCGCACCACGAAAAAATCCCCGCCGAAATTAAATTCTTCAGATGGGAAAATCGTTTTGCCTCTTCCAGTGATCCCGCATGCGCCGATGCAAAGAAAATACTCCCGCCTCCCGCAGAAGATAAAATGGCATCGGTTTCAGCGTTTCCGCCAATCTCATCGCATAAAATTATCTCAGGCGCAAAAAGGCGCGTTGCCATTTCAATCCCGCTTTTCTTATCATATCCGCTCAAAATATCGCAAAGCCCCGCCTCGTTTCGAAAGAAATTCGGGAAGATTTCTTGCCTTTCATCAATCACCGCCACCCGAAGCGCCCGCCTTTTTTCTTCTCCTTTGGAAAGATGTGCGGCAAGAGATCGCAGAAGCGTTGTTTTTCCTTCTCCGGGCTTCGATAAAATCAGAGTTGAGGCAAGAGGATGAAAATCAAAAAAACGCAAAAAATCTTTGGCTGCATCTGGCACCGAGCGAGGAATTCTTAAATTGATCCCCAAGATCGATTCGGGCATAAAATCCCCAATGCTATCTTTGGCAGGGCAAATTCCCAATCGAAATCCGTATTCATTCACCACAAACCCCGATTTTAAAGAATCGAAATATCGGTATACTTCGCCGCCGCAAAAACTGCAAAGCAAATGATAAAGATCCGCTTCCGTGCAAATCAACGCCTTATCAAACGAAGTCCTTTGCCCGCTTTCATCCAAAAAAATATTTTCCGAAAAGGTTGTGAGCGAAAGGGGAAGGGAATGGCGCAGTCGAATTTCTCGGATGCCATCCCAATCAGAATACCCCATCAGCGCCCCACGGATCCGTTCGGAAAATAAGGGAAGATGTTTCTTTAATGATTCCAAGCATTTCACCGTCCTATCTTGCTTCCATTTTATGTTGAAAATAAAAAAATAGACCGATCAAATCAAAATTTAATCGGTCTATTCAATTCTCACGGGAGTAAAGGCGCGATAGTCGGAAGAAACAAGCGTGAATTCAATTCCGTCTTGCTGTTCAATGAGCGGCTTTGTGCCCCAGTTGTGCAAGTGTCCGTAATACACTCGCTTAATATCAAATTCTTTTAAAACATCAAAAATCGGGTTTTCTCGTAAAGTCGGAGTTAAGATCGGGTAGTGTGAAAAGCAGATAATTTCGGGTGTGAATCCAAGCTCTTCTGCTTTTTCTTTTGCCATCTCTTTTCCTTTTTCAAGCGATAAGCGATAGCGAAGCGCTTCTCTTCGGAGCACTTTTTCATCCTGCTCGGTCATCTTATCTTCACACATCCAGCCCCGCGATCCGCAAAGGATTTTGCCTTGCGCATAAATGGCATCGTTGTGGAGAAAATGAATGGTATCAAAGCCCTTTTCTTCGCAAAATGCGCGAAGCTTTGTGATGGAAGACCACCAATAATCGTGGTTTCCTTTCATCAGAATTTTTTGCCCCGGCAAGGCATGGATGAATTCGAAATCTTTTTCGGCATCCTCTAGATTCATTGCCCAAGAAATATCTCCGGGAATCACCACGGTATCGTTTGGAAAAACCATGTATTCCCAATATTCTTTTAAGCGTTTCTCAAAATTCACCCAACCGCCACCAAAAATATCCATCGGCTTTTCGCCCGATAGGGAAAGGTGCAGATCGGCAAGAGTAAAGAGCGCCATGGCTTCTCCTTTCGAATAAATTTTAAAATGATAAGCAAACTATAGAAAAAGAAAGGAAGTGATTTTGTGGAAGGAATTTATTTGGATTCCACGACCCCCGAACACATCAAGGGGATTCGATGCAATGTGAAAAACTGTGTTTATAACGATATGAGTGAATACTGCACCGCTCGTCAGATCAGTGTGGGTCCGAGTTATGCCACCGCCGGCATCGATACCATCTGCGGCACATTTCGCCCGAAGGAACGTTAGAAGGAAAAAAGCATCCGAAAGGGTGCTTTTTTTGTTTTCCTATTTGCGCTTTCAGTATCCAAAGGCGCAAGGGGTGTGAACCACATAAATCTTATTGGAATCTTCCTTTTCCAAATAAATCTCGATCGCATCGTATCGTGGCGTAAACTTTTTTGCAAAGATGCGCTCTTGGCGAAGGAAGGTGCGCGATGCGCGAAGAATGTTTTTTTGCTTTTCCCGATCAATGCGGTTGATTCCTCGTCCGTAGGAAAGGGCGCCTTTTTTGGTTCTGGTTTTCACTTCCACGAAAACAATCTCATCGTTTTCGCGCATAATCAAATCAATTTCAGCGTGATTTGCAATAAATCCCGCCCGAATAAATTCATAGCCCTTTTCTTCCAAATAAAGCCGAGCCAAAAATTCACCGCGTTTCCCAAGATCTTTACTCGTCACGCAAGGCCTCTCTTTTTCAAAAAGCTTTTTCTGTGAATCGGGGAAACCCCGTATTTCTCAATGGCTTCAAAATGGACTTTGGTGGGATAGCCCTTGTGCTTGGCAAAGCCATACATCGGGTAGTCTTTATCCATTGAAAGGCATTCGCGATCCCGCAAAACCTTTGCAATAATACTTGCCGCGGCAATGCTCGGGCTCTTGGCATCCCCTTTGATCACAGGCACCGCTTTTTGCGAAAATCCTCTTGCAATATTGCCGTCGATCAAAAGAAAATCGGGAGAAACCGAAAGCGATTCCACTGCGCGATTCATCGCAAGCATGCTTGCATTTAAAATATTGATTTCATCGATCTCTTCGGGGGAGGCAATGCCAAATCCCCAAGCGATCGCATGGGAAGTAATCTGGTCAAATAAAAGATCGCGCTTTTTTTCGCTCAATTTCTTCGAGTCGTTGAGCCCTTCCGGAATATAATCCTTCGGAAGGATCACCGCCCCCGCAAAAACAGGACCAGCCAAAGGGCCTCTTCCTGCTTCATCGAGCCCGCAAACAATCTTTGCATCTTCGGGAATCAGAGTTAATTCAAATGAATAATCCACTCAGTTTGGCTCCTCTAAGGTAATTTTTCCGATCACACCGCCTCGGAGTTCATCAAGCAGCATCGCCGCACAGCGTTCTTCATTGATTTCGCCGCCGCCAATGAGCATTCCGCGCTTTCTTCCAATGGTGCAAAAAAGATCATATGCATCCTTTTCCAAATCGGCATCATTCAAGCGATAACGATTCGAAAGCTCCGCAGGATAATCGTTTTTCAAGCGCTCGCATAAAATGCAGGCAATTTCCACGCTCTGCAAAATGCTGTCTTTGATGGCGCCGGTAATGGCAAGATTTTCTCCGGTTGTTTCATCTTCAAATTTCGGCCATAAAACACCCGGCATATCCAAAAGTTCAAGCTCCGGCCCTGCTTTCACCCATTGCATTTGCTTGGTAACACCGGGCCGATTTTCCGCCTGCGCTTTTTTTGCTCCCGCAAAACGGTTGATCAGGGTGCTTTTTCCAACATTGGGAATCCCCACCACCATCGCACGGATCGGGCGGCTCATACCTTTTTCCTTTTCGCGCAAAAGCTTTTCGCGCAGAAGACGCTTTGCTTCCTGCATCAGTTCCGAAAGTCCTTTTCCGGTTTTGCTATCAAGAAGCACGGCGCCGTTTCCGTTTTTATGAAAATATTCTTTCCAAAGAAGATTTTTCTTCGGATCGGCAAGATCCGATTTATTTAAGATTACCACGGATTTTTTTTCGCCCAAAATTGCTTCAATTTCGGGATTTCGGGAACTCAAGGGAATTCTGGCATCCAGCACTTCAAACACAATATCCACCGCGCCCAAATTTTCTTTCATCACGCGGCGCGTGGTTGCCATATGCCCGGGGAACCACTGTATGATATTACTCGGCATTAGTTTACCTTTCCAAATCGGTCAAAGGGAGTGATTCTGAAAAGAACCCTTCCCATAATATAACGTTCATCGATCTGCCCAACGGAAGCACTTCTGCTATCCAGAGAATCGTTTCGATTATCTCCCATCACAAACACACAGTTTTCTTCCACCTGAAAATGCACTTCGCCTTTTTCATCGGGAAGCATATCTTCAGGCCGCATCACGGAATATTCGTCTTTTAAAATATAGTCTTCTTTCAGTTCCACTCCGTCAACCGTGATTTTCCAGGTTGCAAAGTTAATGCAAACATTTTGCCCCTCGGTGGCAATGATTCTTTTAATCAAAGGTTCGGTTCCGTTTTTAAAATGAGGGGATTGCACCACCACAATATCGCCCGTTTCGGGGGTATAAATCAGATCGGAAATCACCAAATAATCTCCGTTTTCCAAAGTGGGGAGCATCGAGGCGCCATTCACCGTAACTCCGCGGAAGATCAAAGTGAAAACAAATATCACCGAAGTGAGTGAAAGCAAAAAGGTTTTGATCCAATCAAAGGTGTTTGCGGCAGGGGAAAGGGGAAGTTCTTCCTTCTTTTCCTCTTCGGCTGAAAGGATTTCAAATGGGTTTTCCACTTCCTCGGGAAGGGGAGAGGGCTCTGCTTTGTCCAAAGAATCAGATACGGCTTTGTCCAAAGGAAGAGATTCTTCTTCGTCCAAAGAATCAGATTCGGCTTCGTCCGAATTTTCTTCCTGAAAAGCTTGAATCTTGTCAATTTCGTTGGCAGAGTCTTCAATTTTTAAATCGGCGGGCAAAGAAAGATCTTCTTCCTTTTCGGCAGAAATTTGAAGTTCAATCGTTTCGTCGGGAAGTTCATTGTTTTCCGTTTCGATCACGGTTTCTTGCGAAAAGGGATCCATTTTTCTTTTTGCTTTGCGAAGGGGTGCTCTGGGAATGGTTTGATTTTCCGGCTCAAGATCGATTTTGTTTTGATCGTTCATGGTTTTTCCTTTCGTAAAAAAAGAAAGGGGGACTGAAAAGTCCCCCTTCAGCAACTGCTTGGAGTCCGAATGTGGCTGTCAAAAGCGACTTTTGCAATTCGGCAACAAAGATTAGATGAGTTCTTTCACCTTAGCTGCTTTACCAACTCTGTCGCGCAGGTAGTAGAGTTTTGCTCTGCGAACCTTACCGGTGCGGATCACTTCAACCTTTTCCACTCTGGGAGAGTGAAGGGGGAAAGTCTTTTCCACACCAACGCCGTAAGAAATTCTTCTAACGGTGAAGGTTTCCGAAATACCACCGTTTTTCTTTGCAATTACGGTGCCTTCGAAAAGCTGGATTCTTTCTCTGGTTCCTTCCACGATCTTGTTGTGAACGCGAACGGTATCACCAACATTGAACTGGGGAACTTCTTTTTTGAGCTGCTCGTTTGTAAAAGCCTTGATCATATCCATGATGGGCCCTCCTTAAATAAAATAAATTATTTAAGTATAAATGCAAGCGTTCGTACTGAAGCCGGCAGAGGACCGCTTGGTTGCATAAGCAAATACATTCATACCATAACGAATGGATTATACCACAAGAAAAATCGGATTGCAAGTGTTTTTTGAAAAAAGTCAAGATTTTTTTTGCAAATGATGGAAAAGGCATCCCTCGCGCACTCCGCTTCGGCACACGAAAACCTGCTCTTTCCCGTAAAATTTTGCAATTTGCGAAAAAACAGCCACTGCAGGGGGAATCAATCGAAAGCGATCTTTTAAAATTGCTTCGATTCGATCGCGCTCTTTCTTTTCGCCGTTTTCGAAGTGATTTATGATTTTTTGGAATTGCGCCGTTCCAATGGTGAAACTCTTTTTGTTTTCCACCATATTTTTATAGCGCAAAACCGCTTTTGCACTTCCGCCCGAAAGCAGAATGCTGTTTCCGAAAGCGGGAGGAGCCATTTCTTTTAAGTGCTTTAAAATAAATTCTTCGCAAGCTTTCATATCATTCTTTCCATTTTCAAAAAAAGCATGATATAGCGTTAGGCATCCGAAAGGGAGCGAAACGGCGTTTAGAACTTTATTTTTTTGATAGGAAAGAATTTCGGTGGAGCCGCCCCCCAAATCCACGGAAATTCCCGCTTTTGAGGAAACGCTTCCTTTGGCTCCAAGAAAGGAATAATAGGCCTCGGTTTCTCCGCTGATCACTTCCACGCGGATTCCGCTTGTTTCTTCAATTTCATGGAGCACATTGTCTAAGTTTTTAAGCCCTCTTAAACTTGCGGTGGCAAAGGCAATCGGGGAATTTGGGGTTAGGCGCGAGGAGATCGCGGCAAATTCTTTCACCAGCAAGGCAAGTTTTTGAATTTCTTCCTCGGGCAAAATCTGATCCCGAATTTTTGATTTGATATTGAGTGGCACCGCTTTAAAAAAAACGGGCGCGTGGCTAAAAAGCTCGTCTTCATCGAGTACGGCAATTTTCACGGTGTTGGAGCCGATATCGATCACAGAATATAGCATTGATATAAATTCCTTTATCTTTTATAACGTTATTTTACAATAAATTCAAAAGAAAATCAAGAGCAGAGTATATTTTGCAAATGTCTTTTTTCGTTCCTTCCACATATATTAAAGCATGCGAAAAGGAAAGGAAGGTTGCTATGATTTTTGAATTTTGCGGCATCACACTCGGTCATTTTCTCTTTCTGTGCTTAAGGGTGTTAAACGGTTCTTCGTTTCCGCCTGTTTTAAAGAAGGAAGAGGAAGAAAAGCTCTTTCGCGAGATGAAATCGGGCAGTGCTGCCGCGCGGGAAAAACTCATCGAACACAATCTGCGCCTTGTGGCCCACATGATCAAAAAATACGATCTGGAGCATCATGATCAGGAGGATCTGATTTCAGTGGGAACGATCGGGCTCATCAAAGCGATTGATTCTTTTGATTTTGATCTCGGAAATCGCTTTGCCACCTATGCGGGAAAATGTGTGCAAAATGAAATCTTAATGTATTTTCGTTCGCAAAAGAAATTTTCCCTCGAAACCAGCTTATCGGAAACGATCGAGATGGATAAAGATGGAAATCCTCTCACGATTCTTGATGTGATGAAAGTGGAAGATAGAATCGTGGAAGAGATTGATTTAAAAAGCCAAACAGGGCTTGCTCTTCACGCGGTCAACACAAAACTCGATCCCCGTGAAAAAGAGATCGTGTGTTTGCGCTTCGGGCTCTGCGGGCAAAAACCGATCACGCAGCGCGAAGTGGCAAAAAAAATGGGAATCTCCCGTTCGTATGTTTCGCGTCTTGAAAAAGCGGCGCTCGAAAAAATCAAAGAATTTATGGAAAAACCGAGAAACTTTCTTTGAAAGGGGAAAAACATATTTTTAAAATCAAGAGCATAAAGTGGTATTGCTTACGGTACCACGGTGGCGGTAAAGCAAAATTTTTTGCCACCGAGAACGGAGAAACAAAGTGGCAGAAGAAATTTTCGAGCGCGAATTCAAACTAAAAATGGGTGAACTTTATACTTCCGAAGGAAGAAGCCGCGTGGAGAGCGATATGATCCTTCCCGACTATAAAGAAGAAGCTCACCGCATCGTAAGAGCCGATGCAAAACCAAGAGTGAATCAAAAAACCGTATCCTATCAAGGTCAAAATCTTGTTTGCGAAATTGAAGGGGTAGTAAGCTTTCATATCCTGTATCAAAGCGATCGCCACGGCGAAAAAGGCGTGCTTTCTTCGTTTATGTCGCAAGAAAACTTTTCCTATACCTTCAAGGTGCCGTTTTCGAGTGATGAGATCGATCCCGAAAGCGTGGTTGTGTTTGCAGAGCTTGTGCCCGAAAACGTTTCGGCAAAACTATTTGGACCAAGGAAAATTTCGGCGCGTTGCGATGTGAAAATCGGAGTTGATTTAAAATGCAATCGCCGCGTTGCACTTTTTCCCGATCGTTTTCCCTCGGATATCAAAACCAGAAAAAAATCAATCAAAATGGCAAAACTTGTGCGCTGTTTCCAATCCGAAGAAAGCTTCACCGAAACCATCGCCCTGCCCAAAGAATATCTTCCCGTTTCTCAAATTTGCGAAATGGGAGCGGGCTTTTTTGCGCAGAATGTTGCGGTGGAAGAGGGAGGCGTGCGTTTTTCGGTTCTTTGCGATTTGGATTGCAGTTATGTTACCGAAGGGGAAGAGAATCTTGTGAGCTTTTATCAGCCCATCGAATTCGATAAAAGCATCGGGCTTGAAGAAGCAAAAGCTTCCCATTTTGCCAAGGTCTCACTTTTCCCCAATTTCTTGAAAGCGCTTCCCGATATCAATGAAGACGGCGAAAATCGAAATATCGTGTTTGAAATCGGATATACCCTCGAGATTCTTCTTTTTGTGAATGAAGAATGCGATGCCATCGAAGATGCCTTTTCCCTCGATACCGATCTTTTGTTGGAAAGTAAACATGAAGTTTGCGAAGAAATCCTTTCCATCAAGGATTTTAATATTACCATCAAAGATGAAATTGCAAAAACCGATTTTGAACTTTTCCGCGTAGAGGCAATCCATGCTTCTTGTGATTTTAAGAATTCTTATCTGCAAGATGGCAAAGTTTATCTTGAGGGCAAGGCGCATTTTAATTACCTGGGTGAAAAATCAGATTCGGATCTGCAGAATTTGGAAAATAGTTTGGATTTTGTTTGCACCCTTCCTTTTTCTTTGGGCAAAATCGGGAACGAAGAAGAATTAAGAATCGAAATCGATGGCGGAATTCGATCGGCAGATCTTGTGCCGGATGGGCAAAAGCTTTTTGTTCGATTTGATGTGTGCGGCAGTGTTACCATTGCCTCAAAGCAACACGCTCAAGTTTTAAGTCAGATCCAAAGAGGGGAAAGAAAAGAAAAAAGCGGCTCGGGAATTTTATATGTGTATCCCGAAAAAGGAGATACTCTTTGGTCGCTAGCAAAGCGGCATCGCACCTCCCCCGAAAAAATTTGCGAAGAAAACTCTATTTTTGAAGAAAATCTCCCCGAGGTGATTCGAATCACTCGCTAAAAAAAGAAAGCCGACTGAAAAGTCGGCTTTTTTATATTTGATTTAGAATTGGGTCCAAAAAGTCCATCCTTTATCGATGGGGTCGATTCCCATATCAAGGTGCTTTGAGGTGGTGGTTTTATTTGCCTGCTCCGTGGTTTCTTGAGTGGTGGTGGAGGGCTCTTCCTTCGGGCCGCAAGAAATGAGCGCAAGAAGCAATACTGCGATCACAAGAATGATGGGAAGAATTCTTTTCATAGTAAACCCCTTTAATTTAAATCTCTGAAAATAGTATACAAAAGGATTGGATTTTTGTCAAGGTTATTTTTCAAGCAGTTCCTTGAAAACGCGCATCCATTCATTGGCCAAAAAGAAACTTCCCGTGGCATTCGGATGAATCCCGTCTTCAAAATAAATTTCCTCGGAAACGTTCATCAGCGCTTCCTTGATTTTCTCATTTAAAGGAACATAAGAACACCCGTATTCTTTGGCAAGCTTTTTCACGATTTCCATTCGAAACGGCATCTCGCCCGAGAAAAATTCCCAGCGCTCGGGATATTCTTCGGAGCTTAGCGTTTTTTCTCCCTTCACCACAAAAGGCGACATCAAAATCACCTTGGTATCGGGAAGTGCTTTTTTGATTTCATCTAAAAGAAGGCGGTAATAGATTTCGTATCTCTCGCGCCCGTCTTTGATCTTGTGGGTGTATTCGTGATTAAGATCATTGATTCCCACCAAAACAGTAAGATAATCGGGTTTGTGAGCAATCACATCTGCATGAAGTCTGGTTAAAAGCTGGGGCAGTCGATTGCCGTGCACTCCGCGATTGATAAAACGGTATTGACCGGGATTCTCAAAACTAAGCTTTCCGCTCACCATCGTAACAAATCCTTCCCCTGTGCTGATCGGGATTTGACGGTTGCGCTCGGCATCTGTGATGGAATCACCGAAAAATAAAACGAGCTTCTCCATTTTTTGTTTCCTTCGTGATTAGTCTTCGTTTTTGGTCATTTCGCGGAAGGTGCGAAGCCATTCCTGCGCAATCAAATAATGACCCGCGTTGGAAGGATGAACCCCGTCTTTCAGCCAAAGCGTGTTGGGCATACCTTCGGTTGCCGCATCAAATTTATCTTGCAGAGAAATAAAAGGAAGATTATAATCCTCGGCAATTTTGCGAACAATCTCTTCGCGGTAGGGAATCTCGCCTCTTAAGAATTCAAAGCGGCCGGGATTTGCTTCGCTCGATTCCGTTTCTTTTCCCAAAAGCACAAAAGGCGCCATCAGAAAGATTTTGGTATCGGGAAGCGCTTCCAAAATTTCATCCAAAAGCATACGATACTGCGCATCAAAGCGTTTTCTGCCGGGAGTGGTCTTTTTCGAATATTCAAGAAAAAGATCGTTCACCCCGATCAAAATGCTGATGTAATCGGGTTTGTTGGGGATTACTGCCATTTGCACGCGTGCGAGCAAATCACCAACGCGATTGCCCATAATGCCGCGGTTCAAAAAACGGTATTTTCCGGGATTTTCAAAGCTAAGCTGACCGCTTGCCATCGTGGCATATCCTTTTCCCGTGCTGGTGGGAATATCGCGGTTTCTTCCAGAATCGGTGATGGAATCACCAAAAAATAAAACGAGTTTTTCCATTTTGATTCTCCTGTGTTTTCTGTGTTTTTCTTTTGCTATTATAAGGTCTTTGTTTTTTATTGTCAAGAAAAAAGAAGGAGATGATCTCCTTCTTTTTTCTCAATTTTCAGAGCAGGAATCCTTGATTTCGGGATAGAATTCTTCCACGGGAAATTCCATCGAACGAAATAGCGCGCAAGGATCTTGATAAGGCAGGGTGCATTCTTCTTTCCGCGAAGGAATGCAGCTGTCGCAAGCGGGAATCACAAGCTGAACGGGGCGCTCCATTCGCACCAGCGAAAAAAGTCCCAGCGAAAGAAAGCAAACTTTACTTCCGAGCGAGGGCTCTTGAAATCTACCCTTGTAAAAAGCGCAGATCGATTCGGGAATCTGTGAGCAGGAAAGAAGGCAGTTGCCAAAACTTTTTGCCGCCTCACATTCAAGCACATTCAATCGCAGTGCCACCGGCTCTGCCGCTTCCACCACCGCTCTGGGGTGATTGGTGCTCTGATAAACAGGAGGAATTTCCACAGGGCAAAACGAATCGGGGATCACATCCGATTTAAAGATCGAAACCCCGCCCTCACCGCCATAGAGCATCACCGTTTTATCCGAAATACAAAGCCCTGCCACATCCTGACCGGTTCCAAGCCCCGTGCAGCAATCCAAAACACAGTGGAAAAAGTATCGGATTCCGATTTGAAAATATCCTTTATTGAAAGGCATTTCCTCCGTGTGAATGCGAGCGCTGATCACCTTCACGGATTTCACCCGAATGGCACTGGCGGCATCCATAATACGCTGCCCTTCATCGGTAACCAAAACTCTCATATCTTCCAAACATTCCTGATTTCTGCAGGAATCAAAAATTCGGTAAGTATCAATGCAGCAGGCGCCGCTTTTTTCACAGCAACCTTTTGCAGATTTTATTTGTTCGTGCATAAGCATTCTCCTTCAAGTTTTTCTATCAATGTATCTTATGCAAAAATAAAAAAAATGTGCCAAAAAAAGATAAAGCAGGATTTTCCTGCTTTATCGGGTTTCAAAATATTCCATTGGGTCGATCGGGCTTCCCGCAAGCATCACCTCAAAGTGAAGGTGGGGCTCTTCTGCACATTCAATCAAATTGCTTTCGCCAACCCCGCCGATCACATCGCCTTCTCTCACCGCAGCTCCCACCGTAATTCCGTCGGGAACCGCTTCTGCAAGATTCTGATACTTGCTTGTCAGTTCGTTTCCGTGATCAATCACAATCGTGTATCCCATCAAAGGATCTTCTCCGATTTCAAGGATTACCCCGTCGGTAAATGCTTTCACCGGTGTTCCCACCGCCGCCGCAAGATCCACTCCGTTGTGAACTCTGTAATCGTTCATCGTTGCCGAATACACCAAAACATCCTTGGAAAATTCTTTGGTAACATCGCCTGCAACAGGAAGGGTATAGGTGGGAGGAGAGGGCTGAGCATTCACATTTTGCTCGGGAATTTCTTCGGGTGCTTCATTTTGCACGGGAGTTTGTTCTGCCGCATCGTTGGAAGCACTTTCTTTTTTGGGTTCGGTTTTCTGGGGTGTTTCGATAATCACCGAAGGCGATTTGCCGCTGTTTTCATCGGATTCGGCAATGGGCGCCAGGGAAGTATCGAAAATGCTGATGATGGCACTATACACGCCAATGCAAATAACAGAAAGAATACAGATAGCCAGGGCTATGTATAAGCCCCCACCAACTGTATTCTTTTTCTTCGTTTTCTTTATCATGGTTTTCTTTCCTTTCGTTTTGAGTCTTGCTTCTATTGTTGCCGCGAAGCAAAACTTTATTCAGCAGGATAGAAAAACCGAATTAAATTTTTTTATCAGTTCGGAAGATCGTTTGCGTAGATCATATCGCCCGGATCGCGCAGATTGAGCTTTTCTCTTGCAATTCGCTTAATGGTTTCTTCCGTAACGGTTTCTTCGAGTTGGGAATTGAGCTTTTCCACCTGAAGCGTATAGGAACGAACCTGTTCGCGAAGTCGATCTTCTTCTTCTTTTAAATCGTTGATCTTTAAATTTTTATCAACAATGGAAATCACCAAAACAAAAATCAAAGCAACAAATGCAAGTTTTGCGAAAAATCCAAGTTTGTGTCGCATTGAAAACTCCTAAATTAAAATCCTCTTTTTGCTTTTTGAAGCAAGCGCTTTTTTCTCCGCTCAAGCCGCAAAAAAGAATATTTTGTTTTTCCTATTATAACAGATTTTTTGATCCTTACAAATAAACAATTTGTTATCTTTTTGAAAAAGTTTATCACGGGGAATATGAAAATTCGGAAAAGGAAACGAAAAAGCGATCGCACCGCTTTTAATATCGCCTCGGAAAAGAAAAGAAGAATCTTTCCGAGTGTGTTGAGATAAAGAAAAAATCCGGCCGCCGCGCCCGCAAAGGAAAACCATCTCACAATCCCGTCGGAAAGGGCATAGTTGAAAATAAGAAAAATCAAGGTAACGGGGAAAAAGAAAATCAAATCTTCCAAAAAAATAAGAAATGCGGGGTGGGGGAATGAAAGCCGCAAAAAGCGAAAACATTCATAAAAAAGCCCAAAGAAAAATCCGAGCAACACCGCGGATAAAAAAAGTGTGTTGTCTTCTAAAATCGTGGTTTCCATTATGAAAAAATGCGCGAAAGAAATCTTTTCTTTGGCTCAAAGGAATCTTCGGGATAATAAAGTGAAATGATTTTTCCCGTCAAATGCACCTGTCCCGATTCCAGATCGAGCTTTTCCATATGAAGGTTTTCGCCCGTGATCTGGAGTTTTCCGAGATTTGTGGTGAATTCCGCCGCCGTTTCCTGAAAAACAAGAACTTCGGATACTCCCGTTAGGTGGAGGGATTTCCTTTCCTCCGTCCAAATCGCATTTTTCTTTTCTTCCATAAAATCACACCTTTCTTTTGTAGTTGATTCTATGAAGAAAAAAGGGAATTTATTCCGTGGGCAGAATCTCGTATAATTCGGCGGCTTCGCTCTTGAGCGCGTGCTCGGGCATCTGCTTTACTCGGCAACGAAACACTCTTTGCCCAAACTGCACTTCGATCACATCGCCGATTTTCAAATTATATGCGGGCTTCACAATCTTTCCGTTTACCAGCACATGGCTTTCACTGCACGCATCGTTTGCCACGGTGCGGCGTTTGATGATTCTTGATATTTTTAAAAATTTATCCAGTCGCATAATTTGTAAAGGAGCCGAAAGACGGCTCCTTCATCCTTCTTTTATTGATTGAGGGTATTTTTTAAAGTTTTACTGGGAGAAAAAGCGGCATTCTTAAAGGCGGGAATTTCCATTTTCTCATGCGTGTGTGGGTTTCTTCCCACTCTTGCCGCGCGGCACTTGGTTTCAAAACTGCCGAATCCCGAAATCTGAACCTTTTCTCCGCCTGCAAGCGCTTTTGTCATCAAGGAAAACACCTGATCCACAATGGCTTCGGCATCTTTAATTTTGATTCCCTTTTCAGCTGCAACGGCTTTTGCCAACTGCATTTTGTTCATGGTAACGTCTCCTTTTTTTGATTCAAAAAGTACCGTTCCCATTCTATCACTTCGATTTTATAAAAACAAGCGTTTTTCTTTTGTTGTTGGAAAAATCGACAAAAAACATAAAAAGATTATTCATAATTTGTGCAGTTTTTCAAAATCTCATTCAAATAGGCATTCAGCGCCTCTTCGGGATCGATTTTTTCTTTTTTGCACCGGCGCACCAGATCAAAAAATTGAGCGCCGTATTCCATCAGCGGATCCTCGCTTTTTTCCAAAGGAAGATCGCCGCCTTTGGCGATGAATTTTTCTGCTCGCTTGAGCGCAGGGTAAGCGGTGGAAACCCGAGAAAGGGTATCGAAAAGGGTTTTTTCGCCTTTTTCGGCTTTTTTCACCTCTTCCCAATTTTTCAAAGGATCTTCCCCCGAAATTTTTTCATCAAAAACATGAGGGTGCCTTGAAATCATTTTCTTTGCAATTCCATCGATCACATCACCAAGCGCGAATGCGCCTTCTTTTTCGGCAATATCGGTATGGAAAAGCACTTGAAACAAAACATCGCCGAGCTCTTCGCACAAAAGGGAATTATTGCCTTGATCAATTCCTTCGCAAACTTCATATGCCTCTTCCACAAAATTGTTTCGAATGGTTTTGTGGGTTTGCGCATAGTCCCAAGAGCATCCCTCGGGGGAGCGCAAAAAGGAAACCAAATCGCAAAGCTCGGAAAACGAAAAATGCTCTTTTTCTTTAAAATCGGCCTTGTTCATTGATTTACTCCTTTGAGGATTTCAAGCAGTTCAAACACGCTCTTGATGGGCACAAGTTTCACCCCATCGGGCTTTTTCTTGAGCCGTTCAAATTGCTTTTTGGGAAGAAGAATCGTTTCAAATCCAAGTCGCGCCGCTTCTGCCACGCGCATCTCCGAATCTCCGATGGTGCGACATTCACCCGAAAGCCCCACCTCGCCGATGGCAAGAAGGGTGCCGGGCAGGGGAATGTCCATCGCGCCCGAAATCAGTGCCGTTAAAATCCCAAGATCTGCAGCCGTTTCATCGAGCCGAAGTCCGCCCACCACATTCAAATACACATCTTTATCAAAAAACTTCAGTCCCAGTCGCTTTTCCAAAACCGCAAGCAGCATCGACATTCGGTTGTAATCCACCCCGCTCGAAAGTCGCTTCGGATTCGGGAAGGGAGAGCGGGAAATGAGCGCCTGCACCTCGGTCATAATGGGGCGAGTGCCTTCCATCACACAAACAGGACAAGAGCCCGAAACGTGCTTGGGACTGTCTTCAAGGAGGCGTCTGCTCGGATCGGGCACTTCCTCAAGGCCCGAATCGGTCATTTCAAAAAGTCCGATTTCGTTGGTGGAACCGTAGCGGTTTTTGATCGCGCGCAAAATGCGGCAGCTCTGGGTGCGTTCACCCTCAAAATAAAGCACCACATCCACCATGTGCTCAAGGAGTTTTGGCCCTGCAATCATGCCGTCTTTGTTCACATGGCCCACGAGAATCGTGGAAAAGCCCGCTTTTTTGGTTGCATTTAAAATTCTTGCGGTGCACATTTTCACCTGACCCGTGCTTCCGGGAGCAGAGCCGAGCGCGGAATCCTGCATTGTCTGCACCGAATCAATAATCAAAATATCGGGCTCAATCCGCTGAATTTCAGCCAAAATTCCGTCAATATCGGTTTCACATTGAAGATAAATATTATCCGTTAAAGCACCAAGGCGCTTTGCTCGCATTTTAATTTGAAGCTGGGATTCCTCACCGGAAACATAAAGCACCTTCAAATCCTTCATTTCTTTGCAGATCTGAAGCAGAAGCGTGGATTTTCCGATTCCCGGTTCGCCCGAAATGAGCGCAACCGAACCGCGCACAATTCCGCCTCCGAGCGCACGGTCAAGTTCGCCGATGTGAGTCAGATACCGCTCACCCGAAAAATTCTTTTCTTCAATTTGATTTAAGCGCACAGCAGGGCTGTATTCTTCCGTGGCGGGAGCATAGAATCCCTTTCCCGCTTTCTTTTCGGGGGCGCTGAGTTCTTCTTCCATCGTGTTCCATTCTCCGCATTCGCGGCATTGACCGGACCATTTTGATTGCACGGCACCGCACGAAGAACACACATAAACGGTTTTTGTTTTTTCTGCCATATCGGGCTCCTTTTGTTACTTTATAAATATTATAGAAAAAAATCGTTACGGTGTCAATTTATCCTTGCGTTTTTTTCAGTTTTTGTTATACTGTTCTTTGAAAGGAATGGATTATGAAACAGAATTTTGTTTTTCTCTCGGATTCGTCTTCGGCATATCGCAATATGGCGCTGGATGAATGGTTTTTGGATCATGTTGAAAAAAATCAGCAAATCCTTTTGTTTTATCAAAATGAAAATGCCGTGATCATCGGCAAAAATCAAAATCCTTGGATCGAATGTGATCTTGCCAAAATGGAAAAAGAAGGGGTGGAGCTTGCCCGCAGAGTCAGCGGCGGGGGAGCGGTGTATCACGATGCCCAAAATCTAAATTTTTCCTTTATTTCCGGCGAGGATCGCGAGGATCGCGATGATGGAATCGATCTGATCTTAAAAGCGCTCCGATCGCTTGGCATCGATTGCGAATTTTCAGGCAGAAATGATTTAACCGCCAATGGCTTTAAATTTTCGGGAAATGCTTTTGCCGTAAGGCGCGGCAAAAAAATTTCCCATGGCACCCTTCTTGTTGCCTCCGATTTAGAGAAGCTTTCTTCCTATCTCACCGTGGATCCCAAAAAAATTCAGTCCAAAGGCATCGCATCCGTTCGGAGCCGCGTGTGCAATCTTTCTGAAATCAAGGCCGATCTCACCATCAAGGATCTGAAAAAAGCAATCCTGAAGGCATACGAAGAAAGAGATGGGTATTATGCCGATTTTTCCTTCTCTGAAAGGGAAGAAAGGGAAGTGGAGGAATATTATCTTCGCCATCAATCCCCCGAGTGGCGCTTGGGGCAAACTCCCAAATTTGATCTGGAATGGCGCGATCGAGTTTCCTTTGGCTCCGTTTCGATTCATTTTTCCTTCGAAAAGGGCATCATTTCTGCGATCAAAGTGTATTCTGATGCAATGGATCCCTCGCTTTGTGAATTGATCGAAGAGCGTCTTTTGGGCGTGCCGTTTGAAAATTCTGCCATTTCCTCGGCGCTCAAAGCTTCCGGGCATCCCCATCTTCTGGAACTTTCCGAATATAAATTCCTATAAAATAAAGTCCGAAATGAAATTTTCATTTCGGACTTTTTTTAAAATTTTTCTTTGTTTTGCGCTCTGAATTTCAGGGGCGATTTTCCGTAAGCCGCTTTGAATTTTTCAGAAAAATAATTGCTGTCGTTAAAGCCGCAGGAAAAGGCAATTTCCGCGATCGATTGTTTGGAATGAATCAAAAGTCCCTCGGCTTTTTTCAGTCGCACCATCGAAAGATAGTGATTGAAGGCAAAGCCCGTTTCTTTTTTGAAAATGCGCGAAAGGTGCTCGGGGCTGATTCCGTAATCTGAGGCAACGGAAGAGAGCGTGATTTCTTCGCAAAAATTTTTGTGAAGGTATTCCAGAATTCTTTCGATGTGCTGATTGGTCTGCCGCTCGTTGATATAATAATTTTTATTTCGCGTGGTGAGCGCAAAAAGCTCGATCATATATCCTTTCACCAAGGGTTCGGAGAGGGGATCGGAAAAGGGATATTCCGCTTCGATTTTCAAAAAGATTTCCTTGATTTTCGCTTTGATATTTTCATTTCGAAACACCGTAAATTGCGGCAAAGGAATTTCTCCCGCAAAATCCTCCGAGCAGTTGATGAGCATTCTTGCGTGTGCGCCTTGATACGTGGTTTTGTGGATCACGCCTTTTTTGATCAAAACCAAATCACCTTCATTGATCTGATAGAGCTTGTTGTCGATCAGATACGAACAAAATCCCTTTGTTAAAAAATAAAATTCAAGTTCGTTGTGAAAATGGTGCTTCGCACCACCCTCAATCGATTTGAATCCCGTGGAGTTATAGTAAAACATATCCTCACCTCAAGGTGATTTTATCACAACAGATCAAAAAAATCAAGAAAATAGCGTAAATTTGTCAATAAATTCGAGGAATTCACGAGATTTTTGATTTAGAATGAAGAAAAAAAGCAGGAGGTACTGAAATGTACTACGAGAAAAACACTGCAAAAGATGTGAAAATTGCCTATATCGGCGGAGGAAGCCGCGGCTGGGCTTGGGGCCTTATGAGCGATCTTGCCGAGTGCGATAAAATGAGCGGCAAAGTGTATTTATATGATATTGATTTCGAAGCCGCAAAGCAGAATGAAATCATCGGAAATAAATTCAATGATCTGGAAGAAACCAAATCTGAATGGAGTTATAAGGCGGTAAGAAATATTTCTTCCGCTCTCAAGGGCGCCGATTTTGTGGTCATCTCGATCCTTCCCGGCACCTTCGATGAAATGGAAAGCGATGTGCATACTCCCGAAAAATACGGCATCTATCAATCGGTAGGCGATACCGTGGGTCCCGGCGGCATTGTTCGTTCGATGCGCACCCTTCCGATGATCGAATTCATCGCAAAGCAAGTGGAAAAATACTGTCCCAAAGCATGGGTGATCAATTATACCAATCCGATGACCCTTTGCATCAAGCAGCTTTATGATACCTTCCCCGAAATCCGTGCCTTCGGCTGCTGCCACGAAGTATTCGGCACCCAGAAGTTTTTGAAGATTGTGGCAGAGCAGGCGCTCGGCATTGAAATCCCTTCCCGCAAGGATATTAAAGTAAATCCCGTTGCCGTAAACCACTTCACTTGGCTCACCAGCGCAACCTATCAAAATATCGATCTTTATCCGATCTATGCGGAATTTGTTAAGAAAAATAAAGATTCCGGCTATAAAAAAGCAGGAAGCAAGGTGGATAACAACTGGATGAACAATTCCTTTGCTTCTCAAGAAAAAGTGAAAATGGATCTTTTCCATCGCTATGGCATCATTGCCGCCGCGGGCGACCGTCATTTGGCAGAATTCTGCGAAGGCAAATGGTATCTGGAAAATCCCGAACGCGTGAATGAAATGCACTTCGGTCTCACCACCGTTTCGTGGAGAAAAGAAGATCTGGAAAAGCGCCGTGAAAAGAGCAGAAAGCTTCTTTCGGGCGAGATGAATGTGGAAATCAAACCCACCGGCGAAGAAGGCGTGGAGCAGATGTGTGCGCTTCTCGGTCTGATTGATCTTGTAACCAATGTCAATATCCCCAATCGCGGTCAGATCCCCAATCTTCCTTTGGGCGCCGTGGTAGAAACCAATGCCGTGTTCCGTTCCGATTCTTTGGAGCCCGTATTTGCAGGTGAAATTCCGCAGAGCATTTTTCCTTTGGTGTCTCGCGTTTGCGGTGAGCAGGAAGCCGTGTTTGAAGGCATCAAAAATCGTGATGTGAATCAAATCTTTTCGGCTTTTCTTTCCGATCCGCTTGTAACTTGCTCGCTTGAAGATGCCAAAAAACTCTTCCGTGAAATGTGTGAAAACACGAAATCTTATCTTAAAATGTTTGATTTGGAGAAATTTGAAGCATGAAAAATAAAGTAATTCAGTTTGGAGAAGGTAATTTTTTAAGGGGCTTTGTGGATTGGATCATTCAAATTCTGAATGAAAATTCCGATTTTGATGCCGCCGTAACCGTGGTTCAGCCCATCGAAAAAGGTCTTTGCGATCTTTTGGATGAGCAAAACGGCGCTTATACCCATATCATGCGCGGTTTGAAAGACGGCAGCCCCGTAGTGGATACCAAGTTTATCGATGTGATCCGAAAAACCGTGCAGCCCTATCGCGATTTTGATGCCTTTTTATCTCTTGCCGAGGAAAAGGATTATCGCTTTATCGTTTCCAATACCACCGAATCGGGCATTGAATTTGTGAAAACCGATCGCATGGAAAATGCCCCTGCAATTTCATTTCCCGCAAAGCTTACCCTCCTTTTGAAAAGAAGATTCGAGCTTGCTCTTCCCGGATTCATCTTCCTTCCTTGCGAACTCATCGATCAAAACGGCAAGAATTTAAAGAAATGCGTTTTGGATTATGCCGCACTCTGGAATCTTTCCGAGGAGTTTTGCGAATGGGTGGAAAAAGAAAATATTTTCTGCAATACCCTCGTTGATCGCATTGTAACGGGCTATCCGAAAGACGAAGAAAACCAGCTCAAGAAAACCGATAAGCTTCTTAATACATCCGAGCTTTTCCATCTTTGGGTGATCGAAGGTCCGCAAAAGATTTTGGAAGAAATTCCTTTCGATCAAACCGATCTGAACGTGATTGTAACCGATGAGCTCGAAAAATACCGCACCAGAAAAGTGCGCATTTTAAATGGTGCTCATACCTCGATGATCCCCTTTGCGCTTCTCTCGGGAGTGGAAACGGTAAAAGACTGCATGGAAAATCCCATGCTCTCTGCCTTTCTTGAAAAGTGTGTGTTTGAAGAGATTATCCCCACTCTCGATCTTCCCAAGGAAGAGCTTGTTTCCTATGCCAAGGATGTGTTTGAGCGTTTTCGCAATCCCTTCATCCGTCATTTCTGCGCTTCCATTTCCTTAAATTCCATCAGCAAATTCAAGGTCAGAGTGCTTCCTTCCTTGCTCGAATTTAAAAAGAGATTTGATCGCAATCCCGAAAACCTTCTGTTTTCTCTTGCAAAATTGATTTCTTTCTATCAAAATGGCACCCCGAGCGACGATGAGGCAATCATTGCCTTTATCAAGAATCATTCCGTGGAAGAGATTCTTGCAAACGAAAATTTCTGGGGAGAAGATCTTTCTTTCCTTGCCGAAGAGGTAAAAAAATATGTCAATGCTGAAAATCCACCCGCTTGATAATGTTGAAATCAATTTGGAAAATGGGCATAAGTATGCCCTTTTTTCCATTTCCAAAGGGGAAAACATCATCAAATACGGAAATCCCATCGGTCATGCCACCGAGGACATCAAAAAAGGCGATCATATCCATAGCCATAATCTGAAAACCAATTTAAGCGGAGAAATCGAGTATTCCTATCAGCCCAAATGGAATCCTGTGAATCCAAAAGAAGCCAAAACCTTTTTGGGCTATCTTCGCGAAAACGGTGAAGCTGGGATCCGAAATGAAATCTGGATCATCAATACCGTGGGTTGCGTGAATAAAACCGCAAAAATCCTTGCCGAAAAAACCGGCGCTTTTTGCTTTGAGCATCCCTTCGGATGTTCTCAGCTCGGCGATGATCATGCAAAAACTCAGCTCATTTTAAAAGGGCTGGTCAATCATCCCAATGCGGCAGGTGTTTTGGTATTGGGGCTCGGCTGTGAAAATAATAATATCAAGGAATTCCAAAAGGTTTTGGGCATTTGGAATCCCGATCGCGTCAAATTCTTAAACACCCAAGAAGTTCCCGATGAAATCGAAGAGGGAATTCGCCTCATTTCCGAATTAAAGGAATATGCCAAAGCCTTCAAGCGTCAGCCCCTTCCCATTTCAAAGCTTCGAATCGGGCTCAAATGCGGCGGAAGCGATGGCTATAGCGGCATCACCGCAAATCCCCTCGTTGGCGCTTTTTCCGATCGTATGATTTCTTCGGGCGGCACCTGCATTCTAACGGAAGTTCCCGAAATGTTTGGCGCAGAGCATCTTTTGATGGAGCGATGCGAAAATAGGGAAGTGTTTGAGAAAACGGTTTTGCTCATCAATAATTTTAAAAGCTATTTTCAAAAACACGGTCAGGTCATCTATGAAAATCCCTCTCCCGGCAATAAAGAGGGCGGCATCACCACCCTCGAGGAAAAATCGCTCGGGTGTGTGCAAAAAGGCGGGCTTTCTCCTGTGGTGGATGTGCTCGATTACGGCTCTTCCATCCAAAAAAGCGGTTTGCACTTGCTAAACGGCCCCGGAAATGATATGATAGCAGTAACCAATCTCACCGCCGCAGGCGCGCATCTGATTTTGTTTACCACCGGTCGCGGCACCCCGCTCGGTGCTCCTGTGCCCACCCTCAAAATCGCCACCAATTCTTCTCTTGCCGAAAAAAAGAAAAATTGGATCGATTTCGATGCTTCGCCCCTTCTTTTCGGCACTTCGATGGCAGACCTTGCCGAAGCACTCGAAGAAAAAGTGATTGCCATTGCCGAAGGGGAGAGCACCAAAAACGAACAAAACGGATACCGTGAAATTTCAATCTTTAAGGATGGAATCGTTTTATGATCAAAGAAACCTTTTTGCTTCAAACCAAAACCGCAAGAAAACTCTATTCTTTTGTAAAGGATCTTCCCATTATCGATTATCATTGTCATCTTTCTCCCAAAATGATTGCAGAGGATTATCGTTTTGAAGATGCCTATGATCTTTTCCTTGGCGGAGATCATTATAAATGGCGCCAAATGCGCACCTTCGGTATTGATGAAAAATTCATCACGGGCGATGAAGATCGATTCGAAAAATGGCTCGGTTTTGCCCGCGCGATGCCGTATCTGATCGGCAACCCCATCTATCACTGGACCTCTCTTGAACTCAAGCGCTATTTCGGAATCAATACCCCCTTGTGCGAAGAAACCGCAAAGGAAATTTGGGATCGTTGCAATGCGCTCCTCAAAAAAGATGGCTTTTCCGCCAAAGCGCTCATTCAAAAATCCAATGTGGAAATCATCTGCACCACAGACGACCCTGCTGATGATTTAAAATACCATAAAGAATTAAAGGAAAGCGGCTTTCAAACCAAAGTTTTCCCCACCTTCCGTCCCGATAAAGCGGTGAATATCGAAAAGGTGGAATTTTGCGATTATATCAAAGCCCAAAAGATTGCCTCTTTTGAAGATCTGATCGCATGGCTCATCGCCCGCGTGGAATTTTTCCATGAAAACGGTTGCCGCATCTCCGATCATGCGCTCGAATATGTGCCTTTTGCCATCGGCGATGCCAAATCGGTATTCGAAAAGAAAATGGCAGGGGAAATGATTTCTTCCGAAGAGATCGATTCCTTTAAAACCGCAGTGCTTTCGGTTTTGGCAAAAGAATACACCCGCCTCGGCTGGGCAATGCAGCTTCATATCGGAGCGCTTCGCAATAATAATTCCAAAATGTTTGCCGCTCTCGGCGCCGATACGGGCTTTGATTCGGTGAATGATCTTTGCATTGCCGAAAAGCTTTCGCAGTTTATGGATCATCTCGAAAAAAGCGATATTTTGCCCAAAACCATTCTCTATACCTTGAATCCCAAGGATAATTATGTGCTCGGAACCATGCTTGGTAATTTCCAAAAAGGTCCCAAGAAAGGCAAAATCCAATTCGGATCGGGATGGTGGTTCAATGATAATATCAGCGGAATGCTCGCTCAGATGGATGCCCTTGCAAATCTTGGCACCCTCGGCACTTTCGTTGGTATGCTCACCGATTCCAGAAGCTTCGTTTCCTATCCGCGCCATGAATATTTCCGCCGCATTCTTTGCAATATGATCGGAAATCTTGTGGAGGAAGGGCAGTATCCCGCAGATTTTTCCTATTTGAAGAAAATTGTTCAGGGCATTTCGTATTTCAATGCCAAAGAATACTTCGAATTCCCCGAAAAATAAAAAAGAAAATGCTTTGCCGAAAGGCAAATCATTTTTTATTATTCTGCAATTTTTTGGAAGATTTGTGCAGGAGCATCGGTTTCGTATTCTTCGATTTTTCCTGTATCCACGAGTTTTGCAAGATTCGGATCGATCGGAAGGCGTGCAAAGGATTCAATTCCGAATTCTTTTGCGGTGGCTTCAATGTGGCTCTCGCCGTAGATGCTGTGCTTCTTGCCGCAATCGGGGCACACAAAGTACGACATATTTTCCACAATACCAAGAATCGGCACATTCATAAGGCGCGCCATCTTGACTGCCTTTTCCACAATCATTGAAACCAATTCCTGCGGAGAAGTAACAATCACGATTCCGTCAACCGGAATGGATTGAAACACAGTCAGCGGCACATCGCCCGTTCCGGGAGGCATATCCACATACATATAATCCACCTCGCCCCAGTTCACATCGGTCCAGAATTGCTTCACCGTGCCTGCAATCACAGGGCCTCTCCAAACCACGGGATCGGTTTCATCTTCCAAAAGAAGATTCAAACTCATCAGCTTAATTCCAGATTTTGTTTCGGCGGGGATCAGTCCGTCGTCGTCGGCAGTGGCTCTTTCTTTGATGCCAAATGCCTTGGGAATGCTCGGACCGGTCAGATCCGCATCCAAAATGGCAACCTTATTTCCTTTTTTTGCCGTATATGCGGCGAAAAGGGAAGTTACCAAACTTTTTCCCACACCGCCCTTACCGGAAACAATTCCGATCACTTTTTTCACATTGCTGTTTTTATTGGTTTTTTCCAAAAGACTTTCCTGTCTTTCACCGCAGTTCTGCGAGCAGGAACTGCAATCGTGCGTACATTCGCTCATTGTTATCCCTCACTTTCAAGATACCATTATAGACTTCTTTGGTTTTTTGTCAAGAATTTGCTTTACTTTCCCTATATTTTGTATTATAATAAATTTATATATTTATATATGGGAGGTGTGGTCGTATGGAAACTGTTCAAAAAAATCTGCGCTCTCCGTATGCGCTTCTTTTTTGTTCCGCGCTTCTTTCCGCCATCACCCTCTCTTTTGATTTTTTGTTTCTTTTGTGCTTTGTATCCTTCGTTCCGTTTTTCATTGTGATTTTAAAGCATCTTCAGGGGCAAAAAATTTCAAAAGTGATCGGTTTCGGTCTCTTTTTCGGCTTTTTCTATCATATTTTCGTGTATTTTTGGTTTCTTTGGCTCTATCCCTTGGATTTTGCCGGATTTTCGGGAGCAGAATCGCTTTTTTTGGTGCTTTTGGCATGGCTCGGCATCAGTTTAGTGCACGGCTCCTTTTATATTTTGCCCTTTTTGGCAACCTTTCTTGTATCAAAAAAAATAAAAAATAAGCCCTTTCTTCTATTCACTGCAATCGTTTTTGTTTTGCTGGCAGAAGCGATTCCTTCGCTTTCCGAGCTTGCCTTTCCTTGGGTGCGCCTTGCGCTGGGAATGTATCGCGCTCCGATTTTCATTCAGTTTGCATCGCTTTTCGGAATTGAGGGGGTGGAGTTTCTTCTCCTTTTGTGCTCGGCACTTCTTGCCTTGGCGCTTGTTTTGAAAGAAAAAAGAGGGCTTTGTTTTGCTCTTGCCGCAGCCCTGTTTTTGGCAAATCTTATGTTTGGATTTCTTCGCCTTTCCTTTCAGGAAAAAGGCGAGCAGATTTCTGCCGCCTTGGTGCAGGGGAATGTGCTTTCCGCAGAAAAATGGCATGGCGAGAATGCCCTTGAAATCTATTCCTCGCTCACCGAATCGGCAGGCGAGTGTGATCTTATCATCTGGCCCGAAAGCGCCTTGGCGCAAAATCTTGCGCTCAATCCCGAGCTTCTTTTATCTCTTCAATCTCTTTCCGAAGAGGTTTCTGCCCCGATTTTAACGGGCTGTTTCTGGAAGCTCGATGGTCAAAGCTCCAATAGCGCCGTTCTCATTTCAAAAGAATCCGTTTCCGCGCCCTATACCAAGCGTCATCCCGTGCCGTTTGGCGAAAGGGTTCCGTATCGCGCCGTTCTCACCAAAATTCTCCCCATTTTAGATGAAATCAATATGCTCTCTTCCGATCTTGCCATCGGAGATCAAACCGCTCTGATCCAAACCGAAAAAGGGAAGATCGGCGCCATTATTTGCTTCGAATCCATTTTCCCTTCGCTCACAAGGCAGAGCGTGAAAGACGGAGCCGAAATCATCGTTCTGGTTACCAACGATTCTTGGTATGAAGATTCTCCCGCCGTGTGGCAGCATCTTGCCCATGCGGTCTTTCGTAGTGTGGAAAATGCAAGAAGCACCCTTCGCTGCGCCAATTCCGGTGTTTCCGCCTTCATCGATTCCCGTGGCAGAATTCAGTCCTTCCTCGCGCCGCTCACCCGCGGCGTTGCCACCGATCGCGTATCGTTTTCCTCCGAAAGCACCCTTTATACCTTGCTCGGAGAAGTGTTTGTTCCTGCCGTATCGATTCTCTGGTGCGGTGCTTTTCTCATCCTTCTTATGAAAGAAAGGAGGAATCCGTGTGCCTGAAATGAATGATCTGATCACCGTGGAAGGTGAAATCGAAGATATCGTGTATCAAAACGATGAAAACGGTTATACCGTGTGTTCCATCGAATGGGAAAGAGAACCCGTTACCTTGGTTGGCATCCTTCCTTCTCTTATGGTGGGCGATGCCGTTCGCGCAATGGGCACTTGGGTTAATCACCCAACCTATGGCAAGCAGTTTAAGGTGCAGTATTTTGAAAAAAGTCAGCCCGCCGATGAAAGAGCAATGCTTCGCTATTTGTCTTCTCGCGCCATCCGCGGAGTAGGGCCCAAGCTTGCAAGTCGTATCATCGAGCATTTTGGCGATAGCGCGTTTGATGTGATCGAAAACAATCCCGATCTCCTCTCGGATATTTCGGGAATTTCTCCCCGCAAAGCAAGGGAAATTTCCGCCTCTTTCCGCGAGCAGTTCGGTGTGCGCAATATCATGATGTTTTTCAATGGCTATTTCGGAGCCACCACCTCGCTTCGCATCTATAAAAGATGGGGAAGCGCAGCGGTGGATATCGTAAAGAAAAATCCCTATCTTCTGTGCGATGAAATCCACGGCATCGGATTCGAACGAGCCGATTCCATGGCAGCATCTTTTGGCATTGAAAAAGATTCCGAAGAAAGAATCCGCGCAGGAATTCGATATATTCTGCATTTTAATGCTTCTGCCAACGGGCACACCTATCTTCCGCGCGAAAAAATTGTTTCTGCCGCCGCGGCGCTTCTTGAAGTGCCCGAAGAGCGAGTGGCAAAGGTGCTTTCCTCGCTTGCCCGAAATGCAGATCTGATTGTGAATCTTTCCAAGGAAGATAAAGCGGTTTATCTTCCCGAATTTTTCCACGCGGAAACCACCTGCGCCTCCCGCCTTGTGGAACTCTCAAGAATCAATCTCTTCGGCTCGGTATCGCATCTTGATCAGTTGATCAAAAAAAACGAGCTTCGCGAGGGCATCACCTATGATCCCGCCCAAAGAAGTGCCATCCGAAGCGCGGTGGAAAATCCCGTTACCGTGTTAACCGGCGGCCCCGGCACCGGAAAAACCACCATCGTAAAAGCCATTATGAGCATCTTTTCCGAGGTGGGAATGAAAATTGCGCTCGCCGCGCCCACGGGCAGAGCCGCCAAGCGTATGAGCGAATCTTGCGGCTCGGAAGCCAAAACCGTTCACCGTTTGCTCGAAATGGAATATTCTCCCGATGAAAAAATGAAATTCATTCGCAATGAATCCAATCCTCTTTCGGTGGATGGCGTCATTTTGGATGAGGTTTCCATGGTGGATACCCCTCTTTTTGCCGCTTTGCTCAAAGCCGTGCGCCCGGGCACCCGCCTTGTTCTCATCGGCGATAGCGATCAGCTCCCAAGCGTTGGCGCAGGGGAAGTTCTGCGCGATACCATCGAATCGGGTGTCTTTCAGGTTTGCCGCTTAAAGCGCATCTTCCGTCAGTCGGAAGAAAGCGCCATTGTGGATAATGCCCATCGCATCAATCGCGGCGAAATGCCCATCCCCTCGGGCAAAGACGGGGATTTCTTCCTCGTTCAAAGAAATAGCATTTCCTCCGCCGCCTCCACCGTGGTATCCCTTTGCAAAGATCGTTTGCCAAACACCTACGGCAGTGAAATTTCCGCAGGAATTCAAGTGCTCAGTTGCACCCGCAAAGGTGAACTTGGCACTATGCGCTTAAATGCCATGCTCCAAGCGGCGCTCAATCCCCCCGAAAAAGGAAAAAAAGAAAAGCAGTTTCGCGATTCGATTTTCCGCGAAGGGGATCGCGTGATGCAGATCCGCAATAATTACGATGCCGAGTGGTTCGATCCCCAAAACGAGAGCGTGAACGGAAGGGGAATCTTTAATGGCGATATCGGAAAAATCGTTTCCGTGGATCTGAATACCGAAATCATCACCGTGGATTTCGATGGAAAATGGGTGGAATATCCCTTCGATGACCTTTCTGAAATCGAGCACGCATTCGCAGTTACGGTGCATAAAAGCCAAGGCAGTGAATATCCCGTTGTGATCCTTCCCGTTTTCAATCCTCCGCCCATGCTTGCCACCCGAAATCTTTTGTATACAGGGGTTACCCGTGCCAAGAAAATGGTGATTTTGGTGGGCGATGAACCCTCGATCCGCAAAATGGTTGAAAATGATTTTAAAGCGCTGCGTTTCACCGGCCTTTCGGAGATGTATCAAACCTTTCAGGAGAAAAAATAATGTTTTCCAAAAAAAAGCGCCTTTTCGGTTTGGCGGCGTGGTTTTTATTCCTTGCTCTTATTTATTGGGGCTTCGGGAATACTCCGCTCACCATGCCGATCACGGTTTCCTATTATATCCTCTGCTTTGTTCTCTCGATCCTCTATGTTCTCATCTGCGGCGGCATCCGCCCCATTTTGGAATCGGATCGCAAGAGAGAAGAAAAATCGCGAAAGCAGTATCTTCGCGATAAAGCAAAAAGCCATCCCATCAAAAGAAAAGAAAAATACCGCCGTTTTCGCATCGCCTCCGAAGAGGTGTCGGAGAAAAAAGAACTCCCGCCTCCGCCGAATCTTTTTCATATTCCCGAAGAAAAAAGAGCGCTTTTATCTCAAATCCTTTTGGTGGCAACCATCCCGTTTTATCTCATTTTCCTTTTGGATTGGGTATACCTTTACTTTTTTGTTTGATGTTTGAAAGGAATAAAATGACTTCCTATACTCTTTTTTCCGGCTCCTCCGGAAATTGCATTTATTTAAAAAAAGGCAAAACAAAGCTTCTCGTGGATGCGGGAGGCAGTATGAAGCAAATCGAAGCGGCACTCAATTCACTTGATGCCTCGCTTTCCGAGATCAATGGCATTTTCCTAACCCATGATCACTCCGATCACACCAAGGCACTTCCTGTGATCGCAAAGCATCTTTCCATTCCCGTTTATTGCCAAGTGGAGGTTGCAAAAGAACTTTATTTTGCCCTCATCAAAAAAGGTCAGGAAAAAGAAGCCGCCGCTCTCCATCGCAATATCCGCACCGTCTCCACGGGCGAGGAATATCAAATCGGTGATTTTTGCATCACCCCGTTTCAAACCCCGCATGATAGCGCCGATAGTCAGGGCTTTATCATCGGCGAAAGGGAACTTGGAATTGCCACCGACTTAGGGCATATTTCCGATGAGGTTTCTCGGTATATGCTGGGCTGCAAGCGCGTGATTTTAGAATCGAATCATGATCTTGATATGCTCTATGATGGCCCTTATCCGCCCTATTTAAAGGAGCGAGTGGCATCCGATCGCGGGCATTTGAATAATCCCGATTGCGCCGCTTTTTGCGAAAAACTTCTTGGCGCCGGATGCGAGGATTTCACCCTCTTCCATCTCTCTTCCGAAAATAATACCCCCGATCTTGCACTCAATACCACTCTCGAAGCCCTTTCTCGGATGGGCGCAAAAAAAGGCGAGGATTTTGCCCTCCGCGCCGCTAGTCGCTATGAGGTAACCGAATTATGATGAATTTCACTGTGCTCCATATCGGAGAGGGAAAAGAAGCGTATTATAAAGAAGCGGTGGATGAATTCGCAAAAAGAATGAAAGCATTCGGAAGCTTAAATTTCATCCCGCTAAAACCCGCCAAAACCGCGGGCAGGGAGCTTTCCGAGGATGAAATCGCCCTTGCGCTTGAAAAAGAAGCCGAGGAATTCGAAAAAAAGTTTTCAGATCCAAAGTTTTCCAAAAGCTTTAAAATTGCCCTTTGCATCGAAGGAAAAGAATTTTCCTCGGAGGAATTTGCAAATCTTTTTGAAAAAGCCGCCAATTGCGGAAAAAGCTCCGTTCTTTTCTTGATCGGTTCTTCTTGGGGAATTTCCGAGCGCATCAAATCAAAGTGCGATCTTCGCCTTTCTTTCTCCAAAATGACCTTTCCTCATTCGCTTTTTAAAGTGATGCTGGCAGAGCAGATCTATCGCGCCTGCGGAATTTTAGCCGGCAATCAATATCATAAATAAAAAAGAGGTATCCAAAATGAAATCTGTCTTTACCCCTGCAAACATACTCCTCCCCAAAGAAAATCCCCAAACTTGGTCGGTGATCGCGTGTGATCAGTTTTCTTCCGAAAAAGAATATTGGCAGCGCGTTGAAAAAACGGTAGGGGAAGCCCCCTCCACCTTGCACATGGTGGTTCCCGAAGCGTATCTCGGCGAGGTTTTAATGGAAGAAGCATCGCTTTCCCGCAATGAAAAAATGAAAGAATATTTATCTTCCGATGTTTTCACCACCATCGAAAATTCTATGATTTATGTGGAACGTTGCATCACGGGCGGCCTTGTGCGCCGCGGCATCGTGGGAAAACTCGATCTCGAAGCGTATGATTATCTTCCCGCCACCACCCCTCCTGCCCGTGCCAGTGAAAAAACCGTGGTAGACCGTTTGCCCCCAAGAATCCGTGTGCGCCGCGGAGCAGAGCTGGAAATGCCCCATATTCTCGTTTTGATCGACGATGAAGAGCAAAGTGTGATCGAGCCGCTCACCGCCAAAAAGGATTCTTTTGAAACCGTGTATGATTTTGAATTGATGGAAAATGGCGGCAGAATCTCGGGCTATCGCATCACGGGCATCGAGGCAGAAAATGTGGTCAAAAAAATCGATCGCCTTTCCGAGCGTGAGGTGCAGTTTGTGATCGGCGATGGCAATCATTCCCTTGCCGCCGCAAAAGATCATTGGCGGCAGATCAAAGAAAATCTTTCTCCCGAAGAATTGGAAAATCATCCCGCTCGCTTTGCCTTGGTTGAAATTTGCAATGTATACGATGAAGGCATTGTGTTTGAGCCCATTCATCGAATTGCCTTCTATTCCGATCCCGAAGAAATCCTTGCGGCACTCGAAAAAGAAGCAGGCGATCCAAACGGCAGAGCCCTTTCCACCATCGCAAACGGAAAAAAAGGTTCTGTTTCCATTCAAAATTCAAGTCTTGGCGGGCTGATCGCTGCCGTGCAAAAGGTGCTCGATCGTTTTGAAAACGAAAAAGGTGCCGTGGTGGATTATATCCACGATGAATCCTCGCTTGAAGCCCTCGCCCAAAAAGAAAATTCCCTTGCCATCTTCCTTCCCAAAATGGATAAATCCGATCTATTCAAAACCGTAGAAAAAGATGGCGTATTTCCCAAAAAGAGCTTTTCCATCGGTCATGCCCGTGATAAGCGCTATTATCTGGAATGCAGAAAAATCAAATAAATTAGCAAAAAAAAAGAAGAACTCATTTGAGTTCTTCTTTTTTGTTTTCATTGAATTAACCAACGAGCTTGCCTTTGAAGATCGTGGGTCTTTCACCGGTGCCGAGTTGGCAGATGATTTCAAGATCGAGTGCCTTTTTGTCGTAGCCGGCAAAGGATTCTTCCAAAGTCTCAAGCATAAGCTTTCTTGTGCTCGCTTCCATAGCGCGCTCCGCGTGGCGGTAAACTTCTTTGCCGCTTTCGTCTTTTGCCGAAACATAAACGTCGCTGATCGCATAGTTGGTGGAAACGGTTGCGTTTTTCAGATCTTCAAGGGTAACTTCTTCTTTTTCAAGATCCACTTTGCAGATGGTATCTTCGATGGGATGAGTTCCTTGGAATTCTGCAAAGGTGAAGGGGAGATAGGCGGCATTAAAGAGCTCTTCGAAGGTCATGATGCGGTCGATGTTGGTTTTGTAGTAGGGAGTGTCGCCAAATTCATCTTCGCGAATTCTCCATGCCTGTGCCTGCTCGGTAACTTCAAGGGTGGAAAGTTTGCCGTCGATGTTGCCCTTGGGAGTGCGGATCACAGTGGGGGTTTTGGTACACATAATCACATGTCCGCCGCCGGGAGCATATTGCACAAAGCCATCCCCTGCAAGAACCTTGGCATACGATTGATACATAATCTGCGTATCGTTTTGCTCGCAGATTTCTTTGGTTGCCAAGTTGCGGTAATCGGTGAGGGAATCGTCGTAGGTATAGGGGCCAACTCTCAAAAATCCGTTTGCTTGGGTCATGTTTTGGGTCCAAGTGTGATTTGCAGAGTTGATCACTCTTGCCCAGCCCCAAAAAGAGCCGATGGAGCACTGATTGCCAAAATGCTTGGGGTTGGCAGTTGCCTTTTCCATATCGAGCACACCGGTTTCTTCGTCATACCAATCCATAAGGCGGTAAATGCTGCCGCTTGCAAGGCCGATATAAGGATGACCGGCGTAAATATTCTTTTCAAAAATATCATCTTCCGCGCCGCCTGCGTTGCGGATATAGTGGAAGTCTGCACTGGGTTTCCAGATGCACTCTTTCGTGTAGCGGAAAAAGCTAACACAAAGATCGCGCATTTCCTGAACCGTCATATCTTTTCTTTTGATCGGGAAGGAATTGATTTTTGCCCAAGAGAGCTTATTGGAGTGTTCGGGACAGGATTTACACATTGGAGATTCTCCTTTGCTTTTTTCTTAATTTTACTATGCAGAATATATGGGGTAAATGTCGTTTTTAAAGAGATATGGATTTTTTAAAGAAAAAAGAAGAGCCGATTGGCTCTTCTTTTGGTTTTATTTGATTAAGGTGCCGCTATAGGCGGTTTTTCTTTCGCCTGTGCCGAGCTGACACACGATCTCAACGGTGTTTTCACCCGTAGCATATTTATTAAATGCCGTGTGGAATATCACGGAATTCAAGCTCACCTCGCGAACGGATGCCATCGGGGCACGGTAAACTTTCTCATACAATTCCTTGCCGTCTTGATCTTTAACTTTGATGTAAATATCGCTGAAGGAATAGTTGGTGGAAACAGTGGAAGCTTTGAGGGAGTCAATGCTGATTGAGTCGCCTTCATAGTTTAAGGTGCAGGTGCTTTTTTCGCAAGGATCGGTGCCTTGGAATTCTGCAAAGGTGAAGGGGAGATAAGCGGATTTATAAAGAGTTTCAAAGGTTTGCTTGGAATTCACTCTGCCTTTGAATTGGTATTTATCATTCTTCTCGCTGGTTCCGTTTTCCCAAGCTTGGCCTTGGTCGGTAAGGTAGAGATAGCTTTCCTTGCCGTTGATGGTTCCGTCCGGATTTTTCACCACAACCGGAGAAACCGAGCACATCACCACATGCCCTGTCTGCACCATGCCATCTGCCATTTTCATTTGCGCATAGGATTGATACATGATCTGCTCGCCGTTTGCTTCGCAAATTGCTTTGGTGGTGGATTTGGAAGGATCGTTGTCGGGATTTTCGCTGGTGAAATCTTTGATGGCATCGCTATAGGTATAGGGGCCAACTCTTAAAAATCCGTTTGCTTCTTGCATGTGATTGGTCCAGGTGTGATTTGCAGAGTTGATCACTCTTGCCCAGCCCCAATACGAGGCGATCGAGCACTGATTGCCGAAGAATTTTTCATTCTTGGTGGCTTCTGCCATATTCACCACGCCCGTTTCTTCATCCATCCAGTCCATCAAGCGGTAAACATTTCCGCTCGAAACTCCGATATAAGGAAGTCCGCCATAGATCATTCCTTTAATCATCTGATCTTTGTGGCCGTGGTTGTTTCGAATGTAATCAAAGGTTTCATCGGGAATCCAAAGCGCGGTTTTGGAGAAGTTGAAGAAATCCACACAAAGCTGACGGAGCTCATCGGTGCTCATATCACTTCCGGGTGCAATGGGGAAGGAATTGATCTTTTTCCAAGTGAGCTGATCAGCAATGGTTTTGAATTGGTATTCTTTTTTAGTGGTTTCGGTTGTTTCTTCGGGGATTTCCACATTCTGAAGCCCGCCCGTGCAAGAAATCAAAGAAAACAGCGTTATAAAGCAGAGTACCAAGCATAAAATTCTTTTCATAAATTCAAATCCTTTCGGAAATTTAAATGGATCCAGGATCCTTACTGTATGATTTTAACAAACAAATACGAAAAAAAGTTTGATAATTTAACAAAAATGTATGAATAAATTATAAAATGAGAGAAAAAAGAGAACTTTTTAGTTTGCCCCGATGTTGTCTAAATAAATTTCGGGCACATCGCCCACCAGCACCCGCTCTCCAAGGGGGAGGGTAATTTCGGTTTCGGCAATCTTTGTTTCTCCCGAAAAAACAATCAAAAGTTCCGCTTTGATTTTGATTTGAATCAAGTGCCTTGTTTGGTTGATTCCGCAATCTTCCAAAACCGTGTGAATATCCCCCTCGGTTACCGAGGTGGGATACACATAAACGGAAACAGGAAATCCCGTTCCCGAAAGCAAATTCGAATCGGTGATCGATCCGATCGGCACTGAAATTTTGATTTTTTTATTTTGCTCGAGCTTTTCATCAATTCGCCTGATCAGCATGGATTTTACTTTGTTTAAAAGGGAAGTATCTACTTCCAAATAGATCACTTGCCCCATCTCGTCGCGCCTTGTTTTCACCATGGAGTTATATTCCAAAAGGCCATCCTCCGAAAGCTCCTCGATCGCCATATTTACGGTTTCGTATAAGTGATTTTTTGCCCCGATTTCCGCAAGGGTTGGGATTTGGGGACTGATTTTTTTCTCCATATATCCGAAAAGCAAACAAAATGCAAAAACCACCGACAAAAAGGGCACAATACATTTGCGGAAAGAAAAACGAAAGCGTTTCTTTTTTCCGGTGAATAAAATGATGGGGGTTTTGAATTTGATCGGGGTTTGGGTGTTTTCTGCGCTTTTGATGCTTCTTTCGGTGATTGTGTTTCGCTCGTTTTTTTGGAGGGCCCTTTTTTCGCTTTCACTGTTCATGATCGGATTCTCCTTTTCGGCAAAGAAGGGAATTTGGGAAGAGGTGTTCTTGTTTGAAGCGTGTGCACTTGCGAGTTTGGTTCTTTCTTTGCTTTTTTCTCTTTTTTTGCGATGCAAAGAAAAAAAGCTAAGAAGAAGCCGAGAATTTCCCGATAGCACTTGAAAAATTTAGTAAAATCATATATAATAGTATTTAAATGTATTCTCTTTTTCGAGAAAACTTGTTCTGGAAAGGAAAAAAGATGAACCTGTTTGAAAAAATCTTCGGAACCCATTCCGATGCTGCCATCAAAAAGATCAATCCGATTGTGGATAAAATCGAAAATCTGGCGCCCAAATATAAAAAAATGACCGACGATGAACTTCGCGGTATGACCGATGTTTTAAAAGCCGAGCTTTCCTCGGGTAAAACGCTCGACGATATTCTTCCCGATGCCTTTGCCGTGGTGAGAGAAGCGGGCGAAAGAGTGCTCGGCACCCGCCATTATCGCGTGCAGCTGATCGGCGGTATTGTGCTTCATCAAGGCAGAATTGCCGAAATGAAAACCGGCGAAGGAAAAACCTTAATGGCAACCCTTCCCGCTTATTTGAATGCCCTTGCAGGAAAAGGGGTTCACATTGTTACCGTGAATGATTACCTTGCCAAGCGCGACTCCGAATGGATGGGAAAACTCTATCATTTTTTGGGTCTTTCCGTTGGCCTTATTATCCATGGAATTGATTCTGAGGAAAAGCAAAAAGCATACCGCGCCGATATTACATACGGCACCAACAATGAATTCGGCTTCGATTACCTGCGCGATAATATGGCGCTTTATCAAAAAAATATGCTCCAGCGCGGGCACGCTTTTGCGATTGTGGACGAGGTGGATAGCATCCTGATCGACGAAGCAAGAACCCCTCTGATTATTTCGGGAGAAGGGGATACCTCTTCCGAACTTTATAACCGCGCCGATTCCTTGGCGCGCTCACTCCGTTCGTATAAGATCAAAGAAACCGATACGAAAGAGCTTTACGAAGATTTAAATGCCGATTATATCATCGATGAAAAAGCCAAAACCGCCACCCTCACCCCCCGCGGCGTGGAAAAGGCGGAAAAGGCATTTGGAATCGAAAATCTTTCCGATCCTGAAAACGCCACCCTCTATCACCATATCAATCAAGCCATCAAAGCGTATGGAACCATGCACCGCGATGAAGACTATGTGGTGAAAGAAGGGCAGGTTGTGATTGTGGATTCTTTCACCGGCCGTATGATGCCCGGTCGTCGCTATTCCGACGGGCTTCATCAGGCGATTGAAGCCAAGGAAGGGGTAAATATTCAAAAAGAATCCAAAACCCTTGCCACCATCACCTTCCAGAATTATTTCCGTATGTATACCAAGCTCTCCGGCATGACAGGTACCGCCCTCACGGAAGAGCCCGAATTCCGCGAAATTTATAATCTTGACGTGGTGGAAATTCCCACCAACCGTCCGATGGCGCGACTTGATCATTCCGATGTGGTATATAAAACCGCCGCGGGCAAATACCGCGCGATTGTGGAAAAGATTCGCGAGTGCCATGAAAAAGGTCAGCCCGTTTTGGTGGGCACGGTTTCGATTGATAAATCGGAATATCTTTCCCGCCTTTTGAAAAAAGAAAAAATCCCGCACAGTGTGCTCAATGCAAAGCACCATCTGCGCGAAGCGGAAATTGTGGCGCAGGCAGGTTCTTTCGGTGCGGTTACCATTTCTACCAATATGGCAGGGCGCGGCACCGATATTAAACTCGGCGGCAACCCCGAATTTATGGCAAAGGCGCAGCTTCGCCGCGAAGATTTTGATGAAGAAATGATTGCCGCGGCAGATTCGTTTTATGTTACAAACGATGAAGAAATTCTTGCCGCAAGAAGCCGCTATCAGGCGCTTTTGAAGGAATTCGAAGAAAAAATCGCTCCCGAAGCCGAAAAGGTAAGGCAGGCGGGCGGTCTTTATATCGTGGGCACCGAGCGCCACGAATCCCGAAGAATCGATAATCAGCTCCGCGGTCGAAGCGGCCGTCAGGGCGATCCCGGTGAATCCACCTTTTATCTTTCTTTTGAAGATGATCTTTTGCGCCTTTTCGGAAGCGATCGTATCATCGGAATCGTGGATCGATTGGGGCTCGAGGAAGATCAGGCGATCGATGCCAAGATCATTTCTTCCTCTATCGAAAATGCGCAAAAGCGCCTTGAGGGAGATAATTTTACCCGCAGAAAGAATGTCATTATGTATGATGACATTATGAATCAGCAAAGAAAACTGATCTATCAGCAGCGCGGCGAAGTGCTGGAAGGCGCCGATCTTCGCGAGAAGATGCAGGGGATGCTTTTCGGCATGGTGGAAAGCGCGGTGATGGAGCTTGTTCCCGAAGATCCCGAGGCATCTTATCCTTTTGAAGAAATCAAGAAAAAATTCTTGGGCACTCTTTGCACCCCCGAGGATTTTTCCGATCCCGAAACTTTGGAAAAATTCACTCCCGCACGGCTCACCGAAGAGTTGATTTCGCGCGCCGAGGCGCTCTATTTGCAAAAAGAGGCACTCTTTGGGGAAGAAGTATTCCGCGAAGTGGAAAGAACCGTGCTTCTGCGCAATGTTGACCGTCTTTGGATGGATCACCTCGATGCGATGACAGAACTGAAAAACAGCATTGGCCTGAATGCCTATGCTCAGCGCGATCCCTTGGTGCAGTATAAGATTCAGGGCTCGGTGATGTTTGATGAAATGAGTCAGCAAATCCGCAACGAAACCGCAATGACCCTTCTTCGCATTTTCCCCAAGAAGCAGGAAATCAAGAGGGAAGCGGTTGCCAAAATCACTGCCACTTCCTCCGGAGGCGACGGCAGTGTGAAGAAAGCACCCGTGGTGAAAAAGAATACCAGCGGACCAAACGATCCCTGTCCTTGCGGCAGCGGTAAGAAATATAAAAAATGCTGCGGCTTAAAGGAGAATGCTTAAGATGGGTTTCGGAGCGATTTTTCTGGGAATTATGTTTTTGTATGATGCTCCCATCTTTTTAAGCCATTCTTCTTCCGAGGGCGCTTATATCGCGCTTGATATTTTTCCCGATGTCATCGGATGGATCCTTCTCTTTTTTGGGGTGAATTCGCTTTCCAAAAAAGCAAGCGGGCTTGAAAAACTTCGTTTTGCCCCTCTTTTTATGATCTTTTTTTCCGTTTTATCTCTCCTAAAAGACACTCTTTTCTTCTCTTCGTTTTATCGCGTGGCAGAAAAAAGTGTGGAGCAGAATTTTGCGGGAACCTCGATCGATCTTTGCATCCGATTGCTTGAAATGGGCTTTCTTATTTTGCTTTTTGGCCAATCGGCAAAGTTTTGCAAGAAGTGCGGGGAAGATAAACTTTCCTCTGCCCATGCGATGACCTCGCGCATTGCCGCCACCGAGGCAATCCTGTTTGCTGCGTGCTCGGTTCTGGGCATTCTCGGCGAGGCCAATGGCATTGTTTCGGTGCTTTCGGGACTGGAAAACCTATTTATGGTGTTTCTTGTTTGGTTTGGTGCCATTCAGATGGTTCGCGCCATGCTTCGCATTTCGGAATAAGAAAGGGATTCTATGAATTTTAAATTGCTTTTGATCGGATTTTTCTTTCTGATCAATCCCGATTTGATCACCTTGGATATTTTCCCCGATTTTATCGGGTATCTTTTGATCTCTCGCGCTCTTTTGAAGGTTTCTCTTTTGGAGGAACGCCTTCAAAACGCAAGAAAATATCTTCACCTGCTTTCCTTCACGAGCTTTTTCAAGCTCCTTTCGTGCCTGATTACCTTTCCCACCCGCATCGAAAGCACCCGCCTCACGGTGGCATTTGTGTTTTTGATTGCGGAAGGTGCTTTTTCGCTTCTTTTTTGCGATCATGCCTTCAAAGGTCTTCATTATCTTGCCATCCGAAAGGATGGAGATTTGGTGCTGAAATCGTTTGATCTTGTGAAAAATTTTACCACCGTGTTTTTTGCATCCAAGGCGGCAATCAATTTCTTGCCCCAGCTTCCTGTGATTTTCTATGTGAATATCGATGCCGATCCCGAGCAGGTGGAAAATTATAGCCAAATGGTTTCTTCTTTCCGCACGGTGCGAAGCATTTTGTTTGTGATCGGTTCTGTTTTTCTTGTGGTGCTCGGCATCTATACACTGCGCATCCTTTCCGCATATTTTAAGCGCATCCGAGAAGATCAGATCTTTTGCACGGGCATTTTGAAGCTTTATGAAGAAAAGATTTTGGCGAATGTTTCCATGCAAACCCGTCTTGCCATCAAAGGCGCATTTTTCTCTTTGTTTGTTTCGTTTCTTTTCTTTGGGGATTTATA
>JAZOVP010000130.1:0-1282 GCA_045658765.1 Eubacteriales bacterium
TTGTCTTCCTAAGACCGCTTGGCCTCCGACTTCGTATTTACGACCCACATTTGGCACCGTAGTTTTTTCGCTATCCAAACGCTCACAAATGCCGTAAACACGGGCTTTTTCGGTCGGCGTTGCCGTCCGATATGAGTCGCATAGGCGGCGGCCACGCCACCTATGCTTTCTCCTGCTTGATTTTCGACCCTTGTTTAGGTCAAGTTTTTCCAGTTTTTCGAGGGCTTTTTGACGGTACATTTCCGCTTCAAAGCGCCTGAGCTGCTGTTGATAGCGGTACTCCACCGCCTCCTGGATCGGGCGGATGGTATAGAGCAAGGTTCCATTATGCTTTTGTCCCTTCTTGGTGATGACGGCGGTCGGCTCGGTGGTGATGAGCTGCTTTGCGACCAGTCCTTCGATGTGTTTTTTCACGGTGTTCTTGCTCAGTCCCACCGCAGAGCCGATGGTCTTGAAGCTCGGGTGACACTGAAACGTTTTCCTATCCTCGCAGTACATCAGATAAGCGTACACCGCGATCTCTCCTGCCGAGAGATCCAAACAAAAAATTTCATTCGGCAGAGGAAAATAATTTTTCACCGCGTCGCGCTTTGGATATCGGTTATACTTCATACGGCATCACCGTAATCTTTTTTCATTCCTACTTCACTTTGAGAAGTGGCTCTCCACCCGCTCTCTGAATTTTTCTTTCGGCACGATCAACCGATTGCCGACACGGATGACCGGGAATCCTTTCTCGTGCATCAGCTCGTAGGCTGACGACGGCGCCACGCCAAGCACCTTGGCGATGAGTTCCGCATTGAGAAACAGCGGAAGGTCATCGTAGCTTTGGTAGATTGATTTTTTCATTGTGTTTCCCTCCTGAAAGATTTTTTAGGCTTGCGCCTATGTATGTTCGTGATTGAAAAATATTTCTTCATTAGTACAGGAACGAAAAAACCGTTTTGCACACCCTCTGGAAAAAATTCTCTTACTCTATAGCCGCCGGGAGACGGTAGAATATTATATGCGGAATTGTTTTTCCAAAAAAGTTCTCTCACTTTCCATGGGACTTCGGACAGTTATCTATGCATAAAAATTCATCCCCTTACTTTTCAAGCCGAAAAAATGTACCGCCTACAACCAAGAAAAATATCCTCTCACTTTTCATGGGTCTTCAGCTAACGATTGAGCGGAAAAATTTTATCCCCTCACTAGTCCAAAGGAAAAAATCATGTAGTTGACAACCCAAATTTTTGATTGTTTACAAAAAATTAATATACCCCTCTACTTTACATAGGAA
>JAZOVP010000131.1:0-25333 GCA_045658765.1 Eubacteriales bacterium
GAAAAACGGGAGAAAATCACAAAAAATGGGAAAAGAAAAAATGCACCTTGCGATGCATTTTTTTGAGCTTTGAATTTTTTTAAGGTTTTTGCTTATAGTCGGAAAGAAAATCGCCGAGATCGAGCATGGCGTTTCTTAAAATTTCTTGATCGGGAAGCATCACGATTCGGAAATGATCGTTTCCGAGGTGGTCGAATCCCGAACCGGGAATCACCAAAATATTTTTTGCGCGAAGCAAATCGAGTGCAAATTTTTTATCGTTGGTAATGCCGAATTTTTCTTTATCGAGCTTGGGGAAAAGATAAAAGGCGGCGCGGTTTTTCACAAACGAGATTCCATCGATGGTTTCGAGCACCGAGCACACAGCTTCGCGCTGCTCAAACAAACGCCCTTTCGGGATCAGCATGGATTCGGTGAATTTTGAATCGGAAAGCGCGGCGGCAACCGCAAGCTGAGGAAGCGCGCCCGAGCAAAGGCGCATGGCGGCAAGCTTTGTGAGCCCTTCGCGAAGCGGCTTTTTCTTTTCTTCGGGGCCGGAAAGAATGCCCCAACCGCAACGGAACCCGCAAATGATATGGGATTTGGAAAGACCGTTTAAGGTAACACACAAAAGATCGGGGGCAAGCGAGGCGGTGGAAATCGAGCGAAAATCATCCATCACGAGCCGATCGTAGATTTCATCCGAAAAGATCATAAGATTGTGTTTTCTTGCAAGTTCCACCGTTTTTTTGAGCACTTCTTCTCCGAAAACGGCACCGGTGGGATTATTCGGATTGATCAGAAGGATGGCTTTGGTTTTCTTTGTGATTTTACTTGCCATATCATCGGGATCGGGCTGCCAATCGGCTTCTTCCCGCAAACGGTAAAACACGGGGGTTGCTCCTGCAAGATAGGCGCAGTTTTTCCAAAGCGCATAGTTGGGAGAGGGAAGCAGAATTTCATCGCCGGGATTCAAGGTGGCAAGGGCGAGCATCTGCACCATTTCGCTCACTCCGTTTGCCAAGAAAATATCTTCTGCGGTGGCGGTTTTGATGCCGTTTTTTTCGTGATAGGATAAAATGGCTTCTCTTGCCTCTTTCATTCCCTTCACATCGCAATAGGCACTTGCTTTTTCCACTCCCGAAAAAAGCGCGACTTTTACGCTTTCGGGGAGCCCGAAGCCGAATGCGGCTGGGTTGCCCGTATTGAGCTTTAATACTTTTTTGCCTTCGCGCTCCATTTTCAGAGCTTCTTCATATAAAGGACCGCGAATATCCGATTGCACAAGCTCGATCCTTTGCGAAATAATATCAAAATTCATAAAGTTGCCTTTCCTGAATAAATTCTATTCAATCTTTTTCAAATTGATACCTATATTACCACTGTTTTTTCGGAAAATCAATATATTTTCAAAATTTTTTCGGCAAAATGCAATATTTTTAGAAAAAAGTTTTTTATTGACGAATTTTTGAACAAAAAGAAAAGAAGGAACGGCACTTCTTGCAAAAGAGGATAATTTATGATAAAATACCCCTTGTTTTGAAAAGAAAGGATTGGATTTTCATGGATCAGAAAAAAGAAATTTTTGAGCGGATGCCGGTGCCGAAAGCACTTGCCACACTTGCCGTTCCCACGATCATCAGTCAGCTGATCAGTATGATCTATAATCTTGCCGATACTTATTTTATCGGAATGACAAACGATCCATACAAGGTTGCTGCATCCACGGTGGCGTTTGTTTTGTTTTTCATTATGCACGCGCTTTCAAACCTTTTTGGTGTTGGCGGCGGCACCCTTATTTCCCGCCTTTTGGGAAAGGGAAAAGGGGAGGAAGCAAAAAAAGTTGCCTCCTTTAGCTTCTATGGAACCATTGGCATCACCGCGCTTTATTCGCTTGTGTGCCTCTTTTTTGCCCGCCCGATTCTCACAGCGGTTGGCGCGAGTGTGAATACTTATGATTATGTGTATTCCTATACTTTATGGGTGGTGATCATTGGCGGTATTCCCACCACGCTCAGCATGGCGCTTGCTCACTTTTTGCGAAGCGAGGGCTTTGCCAAATATGCTAGTATCGGCTTGGGGCTTGGCGGTGTTTGCAATATCGTTCTTGATCCGATTTTTATGTTTTTCATTGTGCCGAAGGGGCAGGAAGTTGCAGGCGCCGCGATGGCAACCTGCCTTTCCAATGTGATTTCGCTGGTGTTTTTCCTTTGCGTTTTATATCACCTTCGTGCCAAAACCGTGCTTTCTGTTTCGCCAAAGTATGTGATTTCCGGATTTTCTTATCTTCGCGAAATTCTGACCACCGGCATTCCCTCGGCGCTCACGGCGCTTTTTGCCAGCATTTCCAATCTCTTTTTGAATAATCTTGCTTCGGGATACGGAGATATTGAGCTTGCCGCTTTGGGAATTGTGAAAAAGATCGATATGCTTCCTTTGAATGTTGGCATGGGTCTTTGTCAGGGTATGCTTCCTCTTGTGGCTTATAATTACGGCTCGGGTAATCGCGAGCGAATGAAAAAGGTGATCAGCACTTGCCGCGTTGCGGGAATTGTGTTTGCAGTGGCATGCGTGCTTTGCTTTGAAATTTTTTCGGAGCAGATTGTGTTCTTTTTCATTGAAGATGCCAAAACCGTGGCGCTTGGCACTGTGTTTTTGCGCATTTGCTGCCTTGCCACTCCGCTTATGTTTTGTAATCTCCTTGCCACCTTCTCGCTTCAGGCGATGGGAAAAGGGCCGGAATCGCTTTTGCTTTCCGCGTGCCGCCAAGGGCTTGTGAATATTCCGATGCTCTTTCTTTTGAATTCCCTGATCGGGCTTTACGGAGTGGTTTCTGCTCAGCTTGTGGCGGATTCCATTACCATCATCATTTCCACCGTGCTTCTTGGAAACGTTTTGAAAAAACAAGAATTATAAGAAAAGATAAGAAAACGCCTTGCGATCAAAGTCGCAAGGCGTTTTTGATTTTATCCTTCTTTTTTGATAGGATTCAGATTGCCTGTTTCATAAAGGATTTCGGTTTCTTTGGTGCGATTTCCGAATTCATCCTGAATCACAAACGGCGGTCTTGATTTTAAATACGGTTTTGCCCCTTTCACCCCGCGCACCAAAATCAGATCGGGGGCGCTATCGGGCTTTGGGGTGATGAAAACGATATTTTTCGGTTCGATTTTTTCTTTTTGCATTGCCGAAAAAAGTTCGGTCATACGGTCGAGCCGATACACGCAGTAAAAATCGCCCTTATCTTGCAAGAGCAAAGAAGCGGCGCGGCAAATATCGCGAATATCACAATGGATTTCGTGGCGCGCGATGCGCTTTTTTTCGCTTTCGTTTTTCTTGCCGGAATCCTTTTTCATATAAGGGGGATTGGAAAACACGAAATCGCAATAAAAGGGAATATGTTTTTTCACTTCCTTTAAATCGCCGTGGATGATTTCCACCTTATCTTCAAATCCGTTTATAAGAATGTTTTCCCGCGCCAGATCGGCATAATCTTTTTGAATTTCAAGGGCATAGATTTTTTTAAAATCTTTATGGATGGAAAGCAGAAGAGGAATGATTCCCGTGCCGGTGCCGAATTCCACTCCCACCGCATTTTTCTTCGGATGAATAAAGCCCGAAAGCAAAACGGCATCGGTGCCGAAGGAAAAACCGTCGGTGAATTGATAGAGCTTGTGGGTGGAATCCAAGGGTTGAAGAACCTTTGCCATAATCGATCCTTTCTGATTTTATTCTTGAAATCGGGAGCGAGGTGTGATAGGATAAAAGAAGAATAGAAGCAAGGAGAGTTTCATGGAAAAAATTTATACCATTCCCGTTAACGAAGCGTTTGACGAAAACGGTTCCTGCCCCTTTTGCAGAATGAAGGAAACCTTAGAGAAAAATGAAATCGAGCTCATTTTGGGTGCTTCCATGATGGAGCCCGATATTCGCATCAAAACCAATGAAAAGGGCTTTTGCGCGCATCATTTCGAAAAGATGTTTTTGGCGCAAAAACGGCTTCCTTTGGCATTGATGCTCGAAAGCCATTTGGATCTGATTCGAAAAGAATGTGCAACTCCCAAAATTTCCCTGAAGGAAAAGCTTTCGGGAGTGGCAGAGCACACCGATTCGTTTTGCAAAACTTGCTATGTTTGCGAGCGGATTGAATTCCATTTGGGCAAAATGTTTGAAACCGCATGCCTTCTTTGGGAAATGGATTCGGAATTCCGCAAAAAAATGGAAAATCAAACCTATTTTTGCCTTCCTTGCTATACTCGCTTTTTGAAAACCGCAAAGCTTTATATTTCGAAAAAGAAGCTTCCTGATTTTTTGGAAGCGGCGCAAAAAGTGGAAATGGGATATCTGGATGAATTAAAGAACGATATTTCTCATTTTTGCAAAAAATTCGATTACCGTTATCAAAAAGAGCCCTGGGGAAATGCGCGCGATTCGGTGGAACGCTCCATTCGTTTTTTAACCGGGGAAGACGATTTTTGGCTTGAAAAGCCGAGCGAAGAGGAATAAACCTCGCTTTTTTCTGAAAATCGGAATTTTGGGCTTTTTCTGCGGAAAAAAACAAAATCAAGCGGAAAAAACCCGAGAATTTCAAAGTTTTTCGTGTTTTCCACAAAGTTTTTCACAATTTTTTGTGGAAAATCAAAAAATGATCTTTAAAAATGAAAGCTAAACGGCGAGGTTGCTTTGGCATTTAAGCTTTCGTCGGCCAGAATGCCGGCTTTGAAATTATAGTATGCCTGCGCGCCGATCATTGCGCCGTTATCTCCGCAAAGGGAAAGCGGCGGCAAAAACAGCTCTGCACCGCATTTTTTACAGACTTCTTCTGCAGTTTTTCGAATGTGGGAATTGGCGGCCACGCCGCCTGCAAGAATGAGTTTTTTGTGATTTTTCTTGCTCAGCGCATTTTCAAGGCGAGAGGCGATGGCATCGGTTACCGCTTTGGTGAACGATGCGGCGAGGTCTTCCGGAACGATGGCCTCTTCGGTTTGCTTTTTATTGTGGACATAGTTGATCACGGCGGTTTTGAGCCCCGAGAAGGTGAAATCGAAATCGCTGTCGCGGATGGCGGCGGCGGGGAACGGGATGGCATTCGGATTTCCGATGGAAGCCAGGCGATCCATTTCTTTTCCGCCGGGATAGCCGATCCCCAAAACTCTTGCTGCTTTATCGAATGCTTCGCCCGCGGCGTCGTCGCGAGTGGAGCCAACGAGGGAAAATTCGGTGTATCCTTTCACTTCCACCAAAGAAGTGTGCCCCCCGCTCATAATGAGCGCCAAAAACGGCGGCTCTAAATTCGGATGGGCAAGATAGGATGCCGCAATATGCCCTTCAATGTGATTCACGGGAATCAGGGGCTTTTTCTTGGCAAAAGAGAGCGATTTTGCAAAATTGACTCCCACAAGCAATGCTCCGATCAGACCGGGGCAGGCGGTTACTGCGATGGCATCGATTTCATCGATGGTGAGCCCTGCCGTGGCAAGTGCCTTTTCATACACGGTGCAAATGGCTTCCGTGTGGGCGCGGCTGGCAATTTCAGGCACCACTCCGCCATAGCGATGGTGAATATCGATCTGGCTTAAAACCACATCGGAAAGGATTTTTCTTCCGTTTTCCACCACGGCCGCGGCGGTTTCGTCGCAAGAGGATTCAAAAGCAAGAATTTTCATAGCATTTCCTTTGATTTAAAGTAAATTTTTTTGATATAAAAGGGCATCATCGGCCGGATTTTGATAATAACCTTGCCGTTTTGCGATTTTTTCAAAGCCCGTTTTTTCATAAAGGCGGATTGCAGGGAGATTTTGACTGCGCACTTCCAAAAAAATCTTGTTTGCTTTGTTTTTTTGGAGCGCTGAGAAAAGATGCTCCATTATATTTTCGGCAAAGCCGCGCTTTTGGAATTTTTTTTGGCATCCGATTCTTAAGATTTCGGCTTCGGATGCAATTTCGGAAAAGAGAAGATAGCAAGCGGGCGCCGAATCCCAAAAAAGGAGAAATCCCTTTCCATAAGCGGAAGATAAAAAATCTTCGATGGATTTTTGGCTCCAAGGATCGGAAAAGAGCTCATTTTCGGTGAGAAAAACAAATTCTGCATCGCTCTTTTTGAGGGGCATAATTTGAATCATAAAAAGCTCCTTTCGCGATTTTTTGAGAAGGATTTGATTTGCAGAATGCGAGAATTTCTCGCTTCCAAAACATTGTAGCATAAAAGAAGAAAAAATACAATTCCCCAAAGGAGAAAAGAATGAAGAAAAAATCACTTGCCGTTTTGCTTGCCTCGATTTTTGTTGTGCTTGTTTTGGGCGGCGTTTTTGTGTTTGCGCTTCGGATGTATTTGGGAAAGGGACTTTCCTTGATCACCGAACAAGAAGGAAGCTTTTCATACAACGGAAAAATTCTGGTTTCCTCCGACGGCAAAACCGCGCTTTTGCCCGATACTGTGGGGAGAACTGAATTTTTGCCTCTTGAACTCCAGAGTGTGGATCTTTCGGAATTCGGCTTTGAGGGGGAAAGCTTTTCCTATTTCGAACGCACCGAGAAAAGCGAATACGGGGTAACAACGAGTGTGCTTTATGCCACTTCTTCCGCTTATGAACCGTTTTGGCCTGTTTGCAGCAGGGATCGATTTGTGTATCTTGCTGCCGATGGCGAAAAATATGCGATTCATCCAAAGGAAGGGCTTTGCTATCCGATTTTTTCCGATTCGATTGAGGGAGTGGATCCTTATGGGAAAGATGTGCTTGGATTTTCTGCCGATGCTTCTTTTGCCATTGCTCTTTCGGGAACCCGAGTTTTGATTTATCACACCGATCCTTCCGATTCCAGTTTGCGCATTGTGGATGTGAAAGAGGTGGATCTGAAGGAATACGGAAGCAATCCGAAATTTGAAAGTTTTGTGGGCAATAAGGAAGCATATTTTTCCTTTGAAGCGGAGGGCAAAACCGAATGGGTGGCACTGGATTGTGCCGAAGGGTGGACCGCAAAATCCGCGCTCGATCCGAAAGGGGAATATTCTTCTGTGATTGATCGGCTTTTTGTGGAGCGGTTTGATCGCAAAGAGGAGGAAACAGATCTTTTCGCCCGTTGGAGCCATATTTTGCTCGGCACCGAGAGAACTTCTCCGAAACTGAAAGATTTTGAAAGCATTTCGCTTTTTGCGATTTCTCCCGAGGGCAAATACGCGATCGGGAAAGCCGAAGGCAAAAACGGGGAAGAGATTTTGGTGATGACCGAAAAAAGAGCATTTTCCCTCACCTCGCTTTTAGAGGAAGATTGCACCGTGGAAAAAATTGATTTTGTTTATGAAAACCTGATTTGGGTTACCTTGAAAAACGCCCAAGGAAACGAGCTTTCCCGCTGCTATAAAATTTGTTTTTGAGGTGGATATGAAAACCTGCTTTTTTGATCTGGACGGCACTCTTACCGATCCTGCAATCGGCATTACCAATTCCATTATGTATGCCTTGAAAAGCTATGGGATCGAAGAAACCGATCGGGAAAAACTCTATCCTTTTATTGGTCCTCCTTTGGTGGATTCCTTTCAGCGCTATTATGGCTTCACGGAAGAGATGGGATATGAAGCCACCCGCCGTTTTCAGGAATATTTCCGCGAAAAAGGACTTTTTGAAAATCGCGTATACGAAGGGATTCCCGAACTTTTAAAGGGTCTTCGCGAAAAGGGGGCGAAGGTGGTTCTTGCCACCTCAAAGCCCGAAGAATTTGCGCTTCGGATTTTGGAGCATTTTGATCTGATTCAATATTTTGATTTTGTGTGCGGTGCTTCGATGGATGAGAAGAAATGCTTCCGCAAGGAAGATGTGCTTTCTTATGCTTTGGAAACAAGCGGTGCGAAGCCCGAAAACTCCTGCATGATAGGAGATCGCAAATTCGATATGGAAGCGGCAAAGGGCTTTGGAATGGAAGCGATCGGGGTTTTATACGGCTATGGCGATCGGGAAGAACTTACCCTTGCGGGTGCAGATCGAATTTGCCAAAGCGTTGAAGAATTAAAAAAGGAATTGGAACGATGAAAAAAATCTCTTTGTGCCTTCTTTTTGCGCTCCTTTTTTGCGCGCTTTTCTTGCCGAAGGTGGGCTTTGCAGAAGCCGAATCGCTTTCTATCACCCTTTCCGAAAAGCAAGGGGTGCTTACCGACGGGAATGAAAAAATCAGCACTGCCGTTTCTTCTTCCATCACTGCCACCTGCGAAGAAGAAATGGATTCCTTATATCTTCTTTTTTATGAGGAAGCGATCAATTTCACCCTTCTTAGCGAAGGAAAAGAGGTGGCGGTTTCCAATTCGTATTTGCGCTCTTTTATTGATCTTTCCGAGCACTTCGGAAAAGGGGTGAAGGAGATTGAAATTCGCTTTGAAAAAGAAACTCGCCTGCTTGAAATTTATGCGTTTTCCGGAGAAACTCCTTCTTGGGTGCAAAAATGGGAAGCGCCTTGCGAAAAGGCGGATCTTTGCCTGATGACCACCCATGCTGACGACGAACAGCTCTTTTTTGCGGGGGTGCTTCCGTATTATGCGGGGGAAAAAGAACTTGCGGTGCAGGTTGTTTATTTTACCGATCATAAAAACGAGCCCCTTCGCCGCCACGAGCTTCTTTCGGGGCTTTGGACAGTGGGAGTGGAAAATTATCCCGTGATTTCGCCCTTTCCCGATTTATACAGCACCGATGAAAACACCGCAAGAAATCAATTTGCCAGCCGCGGATTTTCTTATGAAGATGTGGTTTCGTTTCAGGTGGAAATGCTTCGAAGATTTCGCCCGCTTGTTGTGATCGGGCATGATCCGAAGGGCGAATACGGGCACGGTCAGCACATGCTCAATTCCTCCTCGCTTCGCGATGCGGTTTTATGTGCGGGTTCTGCCGAATCTTATCCCGAATCTGCTCAAAAATATGGGGTTTGGGAGGTGCCGAAAACCTATTTGCACCTTTTTGAAGAAAATCAAATCCAAATGAATTGGGATATTGCGCTGGAATCTTTTGGCGGAAAAACTGCATTTGAAGTAACCAAAGAGGGCTTCTTATGCCACGATTCTCAGCAATACACTTGGTTTCGTCGTTGGTTGAACGGCAACAACGGGGAAATCAAAGCAGCATCCCAGATCAAAACCCATTCTCCCTGCAATTACGGACTCTTTCGTTCTCTTGTTGGAGAAGATGTTTTGAAAAACGATTTCTTTGAAAATCAAATGACCTATGAAGAGATTCGCCTTGCCGAGGAAGAACGGCTTCGCCTTGAAGCAGAGGAGAAGGCAAGAAAAGAGGAAGAAGAGCGCCGAAAAGCCGAGGAAAAGGCGGCGCGCGAAAGAAGAGAAAAGGAAGAAAGAGAGCGCAAGGAAAAGGAAAGAAAAGAGAAGATTTTTCTTTTTGCAACGCTTGGAGTTTTGGGATTTCTTTTTCTGGTGATCCTTTTCATTCTTCTTTTCCGAAACAAGAAAAGAAAGCCGAAAGAGAATAGTGATATTAGAATTCTTTGATCAAAAAAAGATCTGTTGCATTTTTGCAACAGATCTTTTTTTAGCCCACTTCTGTTTCGTTTTGGAGCATTTGAGCGAAGGCGCGAGCAGCAAAAAGCGATGCGCGTTTTGCCTCCTCCAAGGTGTTTGCGGCACTGCCAACCTCAAGGAGCATACAACCGGGCAAATATTCCTGATTGAAGCGAGAGGTGCGCAGATAAAGAGAGCGCGAGAGGGAGGGGTAAAGCGAATCCATTGTGTCTTTAAAGCTGGTTGCCACAATCAGATTTTCTTTCCAGTTTGGGTGCCTGCCGTTTTGATTGGTTCCCACCACCAGCATCACTTGCGCGGAATCCATCCCTTCAATTTTTGCAAAGCTTTTCACAAATGCTTCTCCCCGCACCACGGAATCGCGGTGCAGATCAATCACATATTGAATCGAAGGATATTCTTTTAGGTATTGTTTTACGGTTTCGGCACTATTTATATATGCGTTGTTGAAATCGCCCGCATCGTGCATCACGGTGCAGTGGAGAGTGGGAATGCCCAGTTTATTCAATTCGTCTGCAAAGCTTTTCCCAACACTGACCACGCTTTTTTCGGGATCGGTGGTGCGGAAGGAGGTTTCTTCTTCCAAAAAATAGCTTTCCACTCCATCGGAAGCAAATTCCGAAAGATTGGTGCGATCTTCAAAATAGCTTTCGGTGCCGTGGGTATGAAGCACCAAAACAAGAGGGGCTGAGGTGCGTTCGGTTTCAGAGGGGAAGGTGGCCTCTCTTGCCTCTTCCACATTCACGGTATAGTTTGTGGTATTGATCACAAAAGAGGAAGAGGAAAGATCGGATTTGATAATGGGCTTTGCGGCGGCGGGCAAAGAATCGTAAATGATTTCGGGCTTTTTTTCGATTGTTTCCTTTTCTTTTTGATGTTCTTTTTCGGTGAAAAAGTAGTGCGCACTGCCAGCCATCATAAAAACTCCGGGTCTTGAAGGCAGAAGAAGCTCGGAAGAGGGAAAATAAAATCCGCAGGTTACTTCTTTTTTTTGAATTTTATTCCCGAGAAGAGAAACCACACTTTCATTTTTCACTGTGGCAAATACTGCTTGGGCATCCTTTGCACCCACCGAACGAATGAAGAGCAGGGAAGCGATCACTCCGAGGAAAATGAGGGGGAGAAAAGCATATAGCACGAAAAAACCAAAGCTTTTTCGGAGATGTTTTTTTAGGATTTGCGTTTTGATTTTTGTCATTTTATCCTCCTGTGAGCGAGAGCATATCTTCAAACGAAAGATTTTCATTGAACACCAAATTTAAGGAATATCCCAAAAAAGAGCCCATAACCCTGATGATCTGATCGGTTTCCTTTGGGGTAACAAAAAAGTTCAGTTCGTGCTCTTCCCATTTTTTGCGGATGGCACTGTCGTCGGCTTTTTCATTGGAAAAGGAAGAGATGGCATCGGCGGCGAGGGTGGCGGCATCTACCACGGTGGGGATTCCGATGGAAAGGATCGGGATGCCCATTTCATCGGGGATCAGCCCCGGTCGGCTATTGCCCACTCCCGATCCGGGGCGAATACCGCTATCGGTGATTTGAATGGTTTTCACAAGGCGGGAAAGATCGCGCGAGGCGAGGGCATCGATCACAATCAGAAGATCGGGCTTGATATTTTGCACCACGCTTTTGATAATATCGGCACTTTCGATTCCGGTTTGCCCCAAAACGCCGGGAGCGATTGCACACACATCCGAAAGCCCTAAATTTTCAAAAAGAAGGGGCTTTTCTTTGCGGATGTGCCTGGTTACCAAAAGGTTTTTGATTGCAATCGGGCCGATGGCATCGGCGGTGATGGCTTCGTTTCCAAGCCCTGCCACCAAAACCGATTTTTTTCCCAAAGCAAAATCTTTGAGCCACGGGCGCAAAAGGGTGCAAAAAGAAAGTACTTTTTCCTTGAAGCGTTCTCGATCGTCCATCCAAATTTTTCCCGTGCCCACGGTGAGATAGGTGCCTTTTGGCTTGCCCGAAAGCGCTTCTCCCTCCTTGGAAAGAATGCGCACGGTTTCAACGGCAAGATCTCCGCACGCGCTTTTATTACACTCTATTCCGCCGGAAGCGCGATTATTCCTTAAGAGTTCACTGCAGATTTCAACGGCAAGATCGCTTCGAATTGGCTTCATTTTCCTGTTTTTCCTTTCTTTTCATAGGATTGCAAGGATATTCTTGACAAATTTTTTGAAAAAATTTCCGAAAAGACTTGTTTTTTTAAAAAAATGGTGGTATGATAACTCTGTTAAGTATCGTCAAGGAGGTGAATCGTTTGCCGAACATCAAATCTGCCAAGAAGCGTGTGTTGGTTTCCGAAAAGAAAGCTGAGATCAACAAAGCATTTGTTACCACTGTGAAAACCACCGCAAAGAAGTTTGATAAAGCTCTGGAAGAAGGAAACAAGGAAGCCATTCAGGTTGCCTATAAGGATGCAGTGAAGAAAATTGATACTGCCGTTTCCAAGGGCTATGTTCATAAGAACACCGCAGCAAGAAGAAAGAGCCAGATGACCAAAAAGCTCAACGCTGCTGAGTAAATCTGCAAACAAGTAGAAGAAGCTACGAATTGTTCGTAGCTTTTTTTATTGCCTTTGCGGAAGAGATTTTCTTTCCCCCAAAATAAGAAAAAACGCCAAAACCAAAAGCGAAGGATTTTTTTCTTCCAAAAAAAGAAGAATCGAAAAAATGCAAAATAAAGTCAAAAAAATGCTGCATAAAATCGATCGGATCGAAAAAGCCGTGTGTTCATCCCAAATGAGGCAAAAGAAAGAAAAAAGAGCTCTTTCGCCGTCGAGCGAGGGAAGCGGAAGGAGATTGAAAAGGGCAAGCAGAAAATTGGCAAAAAAGAAAAACAAAAATTCCTTTTCAAAATCCCATCGAATCAGAACTAAAGAAATCGCACAGCCAAACAGATTGAAAAGAGGTCCCGAAAGATAGATCAGGATCTCTTTTTTGTATGGAATGAGTTTATTTTTGGTAAGGATATTTGCGCCCATCAGCGAAAAATGAATTCTTTCGGCGCGGTATCCGAAGCCATACATGCAAAATAAATGCCCCGCTTCGTGCAGAATTACCGCAAGCAAAAAGAAGGCGATTTCGGCGGCACTCCCTCCGAACAAAAGCAGAAAAAGCGGAAAGGCCGCCGAAAGATCGGCGGAGAATTGAGGAAGGCGCTTCACAAAAAGATCACCTTGCTCTCATCACCGAAAACTTCGATCGCTTCCTTTTCTTCCAGATCAAAAACATCGCGTGCCGCGGGGTTTTCCATCAGCTTTTCGAAGCATTTGAGCGAAAGATCGGGCAAGGATTCAAAGCCTCCTTTTTCACCGAAAAGGAAAAGGGAAGAAAAAGAAAGAATCAAAAGAAAGAGCAGCCAAAAAAAGCTTTTTTTCATAAAGGGCTCCCAATGAAAATAAAAATCGGAAAAGGAACATATCCTTTTGAAAATATATTGACATAAGCGGCTTTTTATTCTATAATTTGGGATAGTGAAATGAATTCACACATACGAAAAAGAGAGGTAAAAACAATGAAAAAAGTATTGTATGTTTTGCTTGCTGTGATGATGGTTCTTCCCATGATCGTATCTTGCAGCTCCGCTCCCGAAGGCGAGCCCGTGGCATTTGCCAATGTGGAAGTGGTGATTTACGACGCCACCGCGTATGCCGAAGATGGCACCAGAGATGATGCTGCAGGCATTCCGCTCCATAAAGGTGAGGTTACTGCTTATGCCGCAGATGTGAACGCAGTTACTTTGAAAGAAGTGATCGCCGGCTATACCTACGACAACGGTATCGATTATATGATGAACGAGCATGGCACCATGTATGAAAGTCTTGCCGGCTATGCTGCCGATGGCACTTTCTTCTGGAACTACTATGTGAACGGAAAAGAATGTTCTCTTTCCACCGTGGTAAAACCTGCTGATACCATCAAGATCGTTTTTGAAAAATAAAAGTGAAAAAAGAAAAAACGGGATTTGATCCCGTTTTTTTCTTGCAGAAGAATATGAAACAAATGAAATTAAAAGGTCCGCTCTTTTTGATCCTTGCCGCATTTTTTTGGGGCACCACCTTTGTGGCTCAGGATCTTGCAAGCGATGCGGTGGGATCGTTTACCTTCAATGGCTTCCGCATGACCCTCGGGGCGCTTTTCCTTTTGCCGGTGATTTTTTTGGGGCAAAGGAAAAAGAAAGCCGAATCGAAAGAAAAAAGCAAGAAGCTTGTGATCACTGCGCTTTTATGCGCCGCGGTGCTGTTTTTTGCCGCCAATCTTCAGCAGTTTGGAATTCAGATGGGAACGAGCGCGGGCAAAAGCGGTTTTATTACTGCGATGTATGTGGTTTTGGTGCCGATCCTTGGAATTTTTCTGGGGAAAAAGATTTCGCCCATTCTTTGGGGATGCGTGGTGATGGCGGCGGGGGGGCTCTATCTTCTTTGTATGGCGGATTTTGATGCGGGCTTTTCGGGTTTGCTTCAAAATCTTTCGATGTCGAAAGGAGATTTTCTCACCCTTCTTTGCGCGGTGTTTTTCACGCTTCATATCACGCTTCTTGATCGCCTTGCGGGTGAACTCGACGGGGTGAAACTTTCTTGCTTGCAGTTTTTATTTGCAGGTTTGATTGGGCTTGTTTTTGCCTTTTGCATTGAAAAGCCCACTTTGCAGGATCTTCTTTTGGGTTCGGGCGGGATTTTATACTCGGCGTGTTTCTCGTGCGCGGTTGCTTATACCTTCCAAATTCTTGGTCAGCAATGCACCCCCGCGGTGATTGCTTCGATTCTGATGTGCTTGGAATCGGTGTTTGCCGTGCTTTCGGATCTTGTGGTTTTAAAAACTGCCCTTTCTTTGGAAGAGATGATCGGATGCGTTTTGATGTTTGTTGCCACGATGCTGGCTTCTCTTTCCGATCATATTTTGCCGCATAAAAAGAAAAGCGAATAAAAAAATCCGCAGTAATCTGCGGATTTTTTATTTTTTATTTTAAGGAAATATCGATGTCGCGCGGTTCCACGGGAGTGGAAAAAACGATCTGAGTGCTGGTTCTTCCGAATTGCTGAAGGGAACCCAAAAACGATTCCAACTCGCCTGTGCTGCGAAATGCCACTTTAATCAGCTGAGAATACTGACCGGTGATACAGGAGCATTCAAGCACATTCGGGCAATTTTTGATAAAGGGATAAAATTGGGCTTTGTTGCTCGGTGCCATTTCCAAGCTGATGAAGGCGGTAACATCATAGCCGAGTTTGGTGCGATCGATGGTCATGTGGTATCCTTTGATCAGGCCGCTTTCTGCAAGACGATCGATGCGAGCGGAGACCGCAGGCGACGATAAAAACACTTCTTTTGCGATTTCCTTCACGGGAACCCTTGCATTTTCTTGAAGCATTTGAAGAATTTTTTGATCTACTTTATCCATAAGAAGAATCTCCTTAATCATTTATGGTTTCTTTTATATGAGGCAAAAACGCATCCCACGGCGGTGCTTCGGGGGGAAGAGCCGAAAAGGAAATTTCCTCTTTGGTTTCGGGATGCAAAAAACTGATTTTTCTGCAAAAAAGTGCTAAGCAAGAGCCGATTCCGCCATATTTGCGATCGCCGTAAAGCGGAGTTTTTCGCGAGGCAAACTGCACTCGGATCTGATGGGTTCTGCCGGTTTTCGGGAATACCCGCAGAAGGAACAATCCGTTTTCTTTTGCCGCCAAGCGATACGACAAAACTGCCTTTTTCACGCCTTTTCTTTCCCTTTTCACGGGGAAAGCTTTATTTTTCGACCGATCGAAAAATAAAAGATCTTCCAGAATATCTTCCTCTTTTTCGGGAGAGGCGGTGAGAAGCACGAGATATTCTTTTTGAAAATCTCCTTTTTGAATGGCAACGGATAGGGCTGCGGCCGCTTTTGCCGAGCGGGCAAACACCATAACCCCCGCGGTTTCGCGATCCAAGCGGTGCACAGGAAAAACATTGCCCCCGATTTGCTCTTTCAAAATTTCGATCATCGAATGTTTTTCTTTTTCGGCGGCTTGGGAAAGGATGCCTGCGGGCTTGAGGGCTACGATCACGGATTGATCGTGATAAAGAACAGAAATAGAATCTACCATTTGTTTTGATCCAATAAGCGCACGGTTTTTTCGTGCGTGTTTTTTTGTTTTCGGCTTCGAACCGATCCTTTGCGAATGGCTTTTTCGATGGTTTGAATTTTTTGGCGGGTTAAATACCGCATACCGGAAGGCGCCGTGATGGGGCCGCGGTGGCGAATGGTTTTTCCGCCGCTTTTGATATAAAGGGCAAGATCCTCAAGGCGAACCACCCCGTTTTGCCGCTTGGTAAAGCGCACTTTTTTGGAGGTGAATACCACAATGCCCTTCACTTCGGTTCGGTTTGTGGCGCGGTTTTTTTGCAATACTTTTTGCACGGCTTTACGGTGGATTTCGTTTTGCAGAAGGGGAGAATGGAAATGCACCACCTTATCGCCATAGATCTGAACCCATTCTTTTTTTTCGGTATTGATTATCCCGTTGTGGCTTTTGGTTTCGATCACGAAAATTCCCCATTTGCAGATCAGAATGTGATCGATTTGGGTGATTCCGTTTTTATTTTTCAAAAACACATTGTTCATCAAAACGGCACCCGGAAATTCGCGCGCGATGGTTTCGGAAACTTTTTTCTCTGCATAATCTCCGAAATGGCGGATTTTGCGATGCTTTCCTTCTTTATGTATTTTGAATATCAAAAGGCAAAAAAGCGCGATGGCATCCACCGAAAGGAAAATTAAAAGAAAGGTGATCAAAGAGGAATTCATATTAAGCCCTTTCGGTGAGAAGAAGATCGGTGAGCGAAACAATCGTTCCCGCTCCCATTACCAAAAGAAGCCCTTTTTCTTTTGAGGAAAGAAAATGATTTGCGATGGCAGAAAAATCGCCCAGATATTTGCCGTTTTTACTTGCTTTGGCAAGGTTTTCGGCGGTGATTTCGGGCAGGGGCTCTTCTCTTGCGGGATAAATATCTGCAAAAATCACCTCGTCGGCCAAAGAGAGGGATTCAAGGAAGCGATCCCAATAGGCGCGGGTTCTGGTGAAGGTGTGGGGCTGAAAGACCACGGTGATTTTTTCATAGCCGAGTTTTTTGGCACTTTGAAGGGTGGCTTCGATTTCATCGGGATGGTGGGCATAATCATCAAACACAGAAAGCTCCCCGCATTTTCCGCGGTATTCAAATCTTCTTTTTACTCCGCGAAATGCTTCAAGACCTTTTTTGATCGCTTCGGGAGAAACTCCCGAAAGGTGAGCGGCAGAAGCGGCGGCGAGGGCGTTTTGCACATTGTGCTCCCCGGGCACCTTTAAGGAAACCGAGGTGAGAAACCCGTTTTTGGTGAAAAGATCGAAGGAATAAAAACCGTGATTTTCAGAGATATTTTCGCACCAAAGATCCTTTTTTTCCTTGAGAGAGAAGAAAAAGAGGGGTGCTTTGGTTTTTTCGGAAACTTTTCTTGCGCCTTCATTATCATAATTGATCACGGCTTTGCCTGATTTGGCAAGATCGCAGAACTTGGTGAAGGATTCGATCACATCTTCAAGAGTGGGAAAGAAATCTGCATGATCGTGCTCCACATTTAAAATCACGGAAAGGCGCGGGAAGAAATCGAGAAATGAATTTTGATATTCGCATGCTTCAAAAAGAAAATCCTCGCCTTCGCCGAGCCGATAGGTGCTATCGATTTCGGGAAGTGCGGCGCCTGCCATGATCACGGGATCGCGCGAGGGATCATTCAAAAAGATGGAAGAGAGCATTCCGGTGGTGGTGCTTTTGCCGTGGGTTCCTGCCACGCCGATGGGGTTTTGGTATTTTTTCATCAAAAGCCCCAAAAAGGAAGCGCGATTCATTTCGGGAATCCCGATTTTTTTGGGATAAGCGCGCACCGGATCGGATTCGCGCACGGCACCGGTGAAAACAATCAGATCCACCGAATCATAATGGGCGGGATCAAAATCATGGAAAACGGGGATTCCATCTTCTTGCAGTTTTTTTGTTACTTCGCTCGGGGTGAGATCATACCCTGCAACGCGGCATCCCATTTTTTTGGCGGTAAACGCGAGGGACGACATGCTAACCCCGCCGATCCCCAAAAAGAAAAGCGAGGGATTTTTTTCAAAATTTTGAAAAAGACTTCCGTTTTTTACCATATAATTCACCTAAAATTCATATTGGATTGCTAGAATTGGATCAAAGAATGCAAAAACAGGCATTTTCAAGACAATTTTATTTCAAAGGAGAAACAAAAAATGCAGATTACCGATGTGAAAATCAGAAAAACCTTCTCTGAAGGACCAATGCTTGCGGTTGCAAGTGTTACGCTTGATTCTGTTTTTGTGGTGCACGATGTGAAAGTGATTTTTGCAAACGACCGTCATTTCATCGTGATGCCAAGCCGCAAAAATGCCGATGGCACCTATCGCGATATTGCTCATCCGATCACGGCCGATTTCAGAAAAGAATTGGAAGACGCGGTGCTTGCCGCTTTTGAAGAGGCAAAAGAAAACGAGTGCTTCCAAGCAGAAGAATAAACTTTCTTCTATTATAGCGTTTTTTTCTCATTTTTGCAACACTTCCTGATCTTTTCGGGAAGTGTTCTTTTTTTCTTGACTTTGATTTTATTTTCTTGCTATAATAGGGCATCGCAAAAAGGAGTGGATTTTATGAAAAAAGTTAGCTGGAATCGCATCATAAAAGATAAAACCGTGCGGCTTCTCATTTCTGTTTTTTTGATTACCGTTGGGGTTTGGCTTGCTTTGCCCGAAAGAGGGCTTGCGGCGGTGTTTCCGCTACTCTTTCTTTTTTCGTTTGCCGCTCGCTTTTTTTATTTTCGCTCGCTTTCTCTTTCTGCGATTGCTTCGCTCCTTGCTTTTTGCTATTCTGCTTCGGTGGGATTTTCCTCGCCCGTGCTTTTTGCGGTGGTTTCCTTTTTCTCTGCCCTTTGCGGTTCGCTTTTGAATGTGAGCTTCCAAAAAATCAAAGAAGGAAAAAAGGTGCTTGTTTCTGTTTTCTTTTTTCTTTTGATTGCTTTTGGAATTCTGATTCCGATTTTTTATGCGGGAACTCCTGCGGCATATTGGCAGGAAAAAAAGAGGGTTTTGGAGTATTTGGAAAGCACCTATCCCGATCAGGAATTTTCTGAGGTTGGTTTCTATTTTGATCCCGCCGCAGATGGGTATCGGGTGAAGGTGGAATACGAATATTTAGGCAACACCCTGGAATCCTCGCTCTTTTTCGGAGAAGAAATTGAAGACGGATTTTTTGAAGATTTCTCTTTGCATCTTCAGGAGGAGCGCAAATCGGAATTGATCGAAATCCTTTCCGAAGGCGAAGAGAAGATTTTGATTGATTCGGTGGTTTTGAAGAAAAGCGAGGAAAACCGAGTGGTATTCGGTTCCATCGAAGCACCGAGCAAAAAAATAGAAACTCAATTTTCTTTTTCTGCAACCTATCGAGAGGAAAAGCCCGAAAGAAGAGAATTTGCCGCAGCGATTCGCAAAACCCACGCGCTGCTTTCAGAAAAAGCTTTTCTTTATGACAAAATCACCTTTTATGCGATCGATGCGGGGAAGATTGTGTATCAGTGCACGGTTACTCCCGAAACCGATCCGGAAGAGATTTTATCGCTGGTTACCTTTGCTAAATGAAAAAAATCCGCAAAGATTTTTCTTTGCGGATTTTTTATGCTCTTGGGCAGGGCATTTTTTTGATTTCGCTTCATAAAAATAGAAAGAGGAGTGAAATCAGATGATCAAAAAACAAGATAAGCGGGTGTTTGCCCGAAAATTCAACCGTTTTCGAATTTTCTTTTTTCTGAGTGTGTTTTTCTTTTTTTCAGGGCTTTTGGGAGAGATCTTTTTCTTTGGTTCGGGCTCTTTTTTGCTTGGAGAAAAAGGAGGGGCTTTTCAGGAGATCTTTCTTTCCCTTCTGAGTGCTGAAGCTGCCATTTATCTTGGCACATTTCTTTTCGGAGTAACGATTTATGCTCCTGTTTTCGGTTTTTTGGCAAGCTTTGCGCGCGGGGCTTTCAGCGGATTTGCCCTTTCGCTTGCCGCGGGGGAATTTCCTTCGGGGCAGGGGATTTTATTTTTTGTGATCGTGCTTTTTTATTCGATTTTTTCTTCTTGGCTTTATTTTTCTTATTCTTCCTTTTGCACAAACGTGGCACTTCGGATTCATTCGGATCCCAAACCGAAAACGAATTCTCGCGAGGAGCTTTTTGGCGGCACGCTTTTTTATTCCTCGCTTTTTTGCAATCTGATCAATCTTAGATTTTTATTTACTTATCTTCTTTTCTTTTTTGCTTCGCTTTGCCTTTCAGGCACCCTTTGCGCGGTTTTTTCTTTTTTCAGAAGTCTTTTAAAACTATAAGAGCCCTTTGGGGCTCTTTTTCTTATGAAAAGGGATTGAAAAAGAAAATGTTTTATTGTAAAATAGAGAAAAAGGAAAGGAGAGGCGTATGGAAAATACGGTAGAGGAATTTTTAAGCCGACATCCCGTTAGCAAGGTATCGCTCGTTTCGTATCGGCGCGATCTGGCGGGGCTTTTCTCCCATTTTTCATCATTTCCCGAAAAAGCATCTTCGGAAGAACTTTTCCTTTATTTTTCCGCTCTTGCAAGTCGCGTTTCGCCTTCCTCCCTTTCTCGATGTGTTTCGGTTGCGAAAGCATACTATGATTTTTTGGTTTTGAAGGGAATTCTGCAAGAAAACCCGATGAAAGCCCTTCGCGCTTCGGATTTTGATCCGAAGGATCGGGCTGTTTTAACCAAAGAGGAAATGAAATCTCTTGTTTTATTTTCTTCCTCGGGCTTTCGCGGGATTCGCGATCGCGTGATGATGCAAATTCTTTGCGAAACGGGAATGCGCGTTTCCGAGCTTTGCGCCTTGAATCGAAGCGATATTACCGAAGGCGGAATTTTATGCGGCACGGGGCAAAGAAGGCGCCTGCTTCCGATTTCGGCGGAGCTTCGAAGGAGCATTTCGGCGTATGATGCTGTTTTGGATCTTCTTTTGGAAGAGGAGGGCGGCGAAGCGCCGTTTCTTCCCAATAAAAATAAAACCCGTCTTACCCGTCAGGGCTTTTGGAAAATTTTAAAAGACCGTGCGATCCTTTGCGGAATTGCAAAGCCCATCAGCCCCCACACACTGCGCCGTTCGCTTGCGCTTTTATGGATGGAAGAGGGAATGGAAAAAAACCAAATCAAAGCCCGTTTGGGAAATGCGGATACCGCATCGCTTCGGGGATATCAAGCTTAAAGGAGAAATTAATGGGAATTTTTAATGGATATATAAAGCCCGGCAAAGGGGTGCAAAAAAAGGATGTTGTCGAAAATTTTGGCATCAAGCGTTTTTTTGTTACCTTTGGAGATAAATTTTGGAAGATCGCGGTTTTAAATCTTTTGTTTTTCCTTGTAAACTGCCCTCTTTTTGCGCTCTTTGCCCGCCTTGCGGGAGTGGGTGGGGTGCCGTATCAGGCGCCGGTGAATGTGCTTTTTCAGCCGCTTGCGGGAGTGATGCTCCACGGAGAAAATCCCGCGCTTACCTCGCTTTTCGGAGTTTTGGGAACTCAAGTGGAGCATGGCTTTCCCACCACGGTTTCCCATATTCTTACCGCAGTGGGGCTGCTTTCGATTTTCACTTTCGGTCTTGGCAGTGCGGCGCTAACTTATGTGCAAAGAAATTTTGTGCGCCGTGAGCCCGTGGAAGTGGCAGAAGATTTCTTTTTGTGTATTAAGAAAAATTTTAAGCAGGCACTGCTTCTTGGCATTGTGGATCTTTTGATTCTTTTTGTGATCGCGTTTGATCTTGTGAGCTATTTTTACGCGGTGGAAAATTTTGGCTTACTTCTGATGAGATATGCCACGGGATTCCTTTCGATCTTATATCTTTTGATGCGCCCGTATTTTTATTTGATGTGCATCACCTTTGATTTGAAGATCACCAAAATCATCAAAAACGCTTGTATTCTTGCGGTGGCGGGGATTTGGCGCAATCTTATTTGCGGATTTCTTGCCCTTTTGGTGCTTGTTTTGAATGTGGTGGTATTTGGATTGATCCCTTCGCTTGGGGTGGGCATGCTCTTTATTTTCACCATATCTGTGGCTTGGTTTTTCCAAATTTACGGTGCTTGGCCCGTGATCAAAAAGCACATGATCGATCCCTATTATGAAGAGAAGGGAATCGAGGAAAAAGAGCCCGAAACCGAAGCGGTATTTGAAGACCGCGGCTAAAAATAAAGAAAGAAAAAGAGGAAGAATCCTTCCTCTTTTTTCTTTTTTGGATAAAAACTTCCCTTTTCGTGCAAAACAATAGAAAATCCAAAAAAGGGGAATTATGAAAAAAAGAATTCGGGAATACGGCGCGATTTTGCTTGGCAGTTTTTTTCTTTCATTTGCCACCAATTTCTTTTTGGTGCCGCAAAAAATTTCAAGCGGTGGAGTGAGCGGGATCGGGATCGCGCTCTTTTATCTTTTTGATCTTCCTCTTTTTATCACGAGCATTGTTTTCAATGCGCTTTTATTTCTTTTTGCCATTCGAAATCTTTCTCGGGAATCAATCGCAAAAAGCGGATTCGGGATTTTTTGTTTCTCGCTTTTTTTGCGGCTCACCGAGGGAATTTTGCCGCCGCCTGAAATGGCGGATCTTTTGATCGGCACGGTGTTTGGCGGGGGATTGATCGGTTTTGGGATCGGGCTTGTTTTGCGGGCGGAGGGATCCACGGGCGGCTCAGATCTTTTGGTTTTGATTTTGAAAAGAAAATTTCGGCATATATCGGGCGGAAAACTTCTTTTTGCCATTGATCTTGCGGTGATTGTTTTTTCTTCTTTTGCGCTGAAAAATTTTGGCGGGATGTTTTATTCGGTGATCTGCATGCTGGTGGCAAGTAAAACGGCGGATTTTATTTTGATTCGCGGCTCTTTTGCCAAGGCGGTGTATTTCATCACCGAAAAAGAAGAAGAGATTGCGCACGAGGTGATGAATTTTATGCACCGCGGGGTAACGGGAATCCGATCGATGGGATTTTTTGAGAAAAAGGAAAAAACAATGCTCCTTTGCATTGTTCGAAATCGCGAAACACCAGCCCTTTTTGAAATTATCAAACGGCACGATCCCGCCGCCTTTTGCATTGTGCTCGATGCCAGAGAGGTGCTCGGAGAGGGATTTGGAAGCATTGGATGAAAAAAGCACCCCGCTGATCGGCGGGGTGCTTTTGATTTGATTTGATTTTACTTTTGTGCTCTGAGTTTTTCGATGAGCATTCTGGAGCAATCGAGCTGATTGGGGATGTTGCCGTTTTCATCACGAACGCGCCAGATATCGGGGGTGATTTCATCTGCCACATAGATCTTGCCGTTTTCATCATAGCCCACTTCGATTTTGAAATCGATCAGGGTGAGATTGAGAGAAGCAAGCTCTTTTTTCAGAACCTCGCCCACCTTCACGGTGATATCGAGTGCTTCATCGTACTGACCTTCGGAAAGAATTCCTTTCATAAGGCAGATTCTTTCGCTGATGAGGGGATCGCCCTGCTCATCGCTCTTTAAGGTAACTTCGGTATAGGGGGGATTGAAGGGGAGGCCTTCTTCGAGCTCGAATCTGCGGCACATACTGCCTGCGGTGAAATAGCGGAGAACAAATTCAAGGCGAGGAACGGTGAGGTTGCGAACCTTCATCAGACCCTTTTCCACATCGCCGCCCAGATAATGGGTGGGGATGCCGTTTTTCTCCATGAGTTCAAAAAAGTAATTGGAGATTTCAAGACCGATTTTACCTTTGCCTTCCACGCTTCCGCCTACGGTATTGGAGCCGGGGTCGAAAACGCCGTTTTCACCGGTCATGGAATCCTTGAAAAGAAGATGCACGATGCCGGTTTCTTCATCGAGAAGTACGTTTTTGGTTTTGCCTTCGTAAAGTTGTTTCATAAGTTTGGCTCCTTTTTTTTACATTTGACGAATTATTATAACATACATTTTTTCGTTTTGGCAAGAAAAATCTTGCAAAAAATGCAATTTTTTTAGAAAATTCGAGCAAAAAGAAAACACGCCGCAATTTGCGGCGTTTTTGGCTGTTTTTAGAGGATTCCGGAGTGATCCACGGGATAGAGGATGCGAAGCTGATTCATTTTGCTCTGATAAGCATCCTGCTGAGCTTTTGCGGTGAGGTGGCGAAGAAGATCTTCTTTCACTTCCTCGAAGGAAAGGGGAGCGGCTTCGTTTTTCTTATCCAAACGGATCAGGTGGAAGCCGAACTGGGTTTGAATCGGACCGCGCAATTCGCCTTCTGCCATTTCAAAGCATGCCTGATCAAATTCGGGCACCATCTGACCTCTGCCGAATTCGCCGAGATCTCCGCCGCGCTGGGAGGAGGGGCAGGAGCTGAATGCCTTTGCGGCATCTTCAAAGCTCATTTCACCGGATTTGATTTTTTGCAGAACATCGTTTGCTTTTTCTTCGCTATCCACCAGAATATGGCTTGCCGAAACGGTTTCCTCGCCTGCGAATTCTTCGGGGTGCTCATCGAAATATTCTTTTGCCGCTTCGTCTTTCACTTTGATATCGCGGAAGATTTTTTCCACATAGAAATTGGCAAGAAGCTCGATTTTCACTTTTTCAAGCTCTGCTTTGAATTCAGCATCGTGCTCCAAAAGATTTTTCTTGGCATCGAGGATCACAAGCTCTTTATTGATCAGCTGATCCAAAAGGATCTGACGACCCTGCGGGGAATTATACTGGGCGGCTCTTTGGCCCAGATTCATCATCATTTTTTGAATATCTTCTTCCGTGATGGCTTTTCCGCCCACTACGGCAAGAACTTTGGTTTGTGCGTTCATAATCTTCTCCTTTTTCAATCGAAAATGCAAAAGGAGTATAACACACAAAGAGGGAAAAATCAAGATGGAAGAACCATTTTCATATCTTTTTCATAAAATGATGGCAAGGAGGTGGTGGTATGGCTTATTCCGATCGGGAACTTCTTGCGCGGCTGATCGAATGTGAAGCGGGAGGGGAAGGCGACAACGGGATGAGAGCGGTGGCATCGGTGGTGATGAATCGGGTGCGCACCACGGTGGGCGAATACGGAAGAAAAGTGAATACCGTTCGCGATGCAGTGTTTCAACCGGGGCAGTTTGTTTGCGCGATGGAAACGGTTGGCGGGGAATACAATCCGCAAAACATCTATAATATGAACCCAACCGATGTGCACTATTCGATTGCCGATTGGGCGATTGCGGGAAACAGACTCACAAACCTTGGCTCCGCGCTATGGTTTTTCAATCCTTATTCGTCTTCCTGCCCGCAAAATTTTCCCTCGGGAGTCGGATCGTTTGTGGTTCGCGTTGGGGAGCATTGTTTTTATAATCCCACTTCCGCCTATGCCGATACATAAGAAAGGAGAAGGTATGGACACACATTTTCGAAACGAAAATCGCTTTCCGCCCTCTATGGGAATGGGAAGAGGGGAGGGATTTAATCCTCCGCCGCAGCAAAGTTTTTCCTCCCCTGATATGGAGGGCTCGGTGCAAAAGGTTTTAACCAATAATATCGGGCAGTATGTGGTGATGGAATTCTTGATCGGAAGCAATTCGATTGTGAGAAAACAAGGAATTTTATATTTTGTTGGCACAAGCTATGTGGTGCTGTTTGACGATGTGATCGGGAACTACATCGTTTGCGATCTTTATTCCATCAAATTCACTTATTTTTACTACCCCGGTCAAAGACCCTCGCAGAATTTTAATTCTCTTTCCTCCAATATGCCGCAAAACTGAATTTTGAAAGAGCCGATCCTCTCGGCTCTTTCCTTTTTTTGCAAAAA
>JAZOVP010000132.1:0-1190 GCA_045658765.1 Eubacteriales bacterium
TGAAAAAAATTCTACATTTATAAAAAAATAATATAGAAAAAACTTGCAATTTTGCATTACTTTGGTATATGATAGAAAAATAAACTGGAAAGGAGTGCGCTCATGGATTGGAAAAAAATAGAAAGCCGCGCAAATCCCTCGGTGAAATTTGCCGCCTCTCTTGCGGATAAAAAGTTTCGCGATCGGGAAGGGGCTTTCGCCGCGGAAGGGATGACTCTGTTTTTCGATTTTTGCAAAATGGGTCTTTTTCCCCGCAAGGTATATTTGTCCGAAAAAGCCGCTTCTTACCGTCCGAGGATCGAGGAAGCGCTGGGGAAGGAAAATCCCGAGCTGTTCCTCTTGACCGATTCCGCTTTTGAAAAGGTGACGACGGAAAAAGGCTCTCAGGGAATCGTCAGCGTCTATTCCGTCTCCGACGTACACGAGCTGAAGCCTCTGATCAAAACGGAGCGATTGATCGCGCTGGAACGGGTGCAGGATCCGGGAAACGTGGGCACGGTGATCCGTACCGCTTCCGCATTTGATTTTGACGGTGTGCTTCTGATGGAGTGCGCCGACCCCTTTGGTCCGAAAACCGTCCGCGCCACCATGGGCGCTCTTGCGGGAATCCCCATCCGTACGTTTTCTTCTACGAAGGAAATGCATTCCTTTTTAAAGGATAAAGGAGTCCGCAGTATTGCCGCTTGTCTTGCTCCCGATTCCAAGGGGATCGGAGAAGCGGATCTGAGGGGCCCCGTTTGTGTCTGGATCGGAAACGAGGGAAAGGGCTTGAGCGACGAGGCGATTGCCGCTTCCGATGAAAAAGCGATCATTCCCATCAATACGATGGAAAGCTTGAATGCCGCTTCTGCCGCTACCGTGTTCTTGTGGGAGATCAAGAGAAGGGGGGAGCAGGTTGAAAAATAAAAATCTGATCTACTGGCTTTGGCTTTCCCTTGCTTGTCGTCCCGGCTCCGCTTTGCCCTCTACTTTATTGAAATTTTTCGGTTCTCCGAAAAAGGTGTACGAAGCGGGGGAGGAAGAGTTTTCGGAATTGGATATTCCTTTTTACGGGCACGAGAAGGAGCTTTGCGATAAAAGACTGGACCGTGCGCGGGAAATTCTCTCCTGGTGCAAAAAAGAAAAGGTGGGAATCGTAACGCCCGAGGATTATTTTTATCCCGATGCGTTCCGCGTTTTGCCCAATAAGC
>JAZOVP010000133.1:0-5671 GCA_045658765.1 Eubacteriales bacterium
AAGATATACTCCTGCTATCAAAAAACAAACAGAATAATGAAAGAGAGGGTCAAAGAAGGTTTCTGTGAGTGTAATACCAAAAAATCCTGCCAGTGTGTGGAGTGCAGAGGGGAGAATAAGAAAGATTAGAAGAAAGAGCGCGAGTTCTCGATTGGTAGAATGAATCACGATTTTTGCAAGAAAGGGAATGATAAGATAAAGTGCAAGCAAAAGATACAGATACCACAAGCCAACGTTTTGGGGCTCGCGCGCGATGGAAGCGAAGAAATTTAAAATACTACCTTGGGTGCTTTTTGCCTGCAAATACGAAATTGCAGAAATAAGAAGGAAGGGCACAAGAATGCGAAGGATTCTGGAAAATGTTTTCTTCGCAGGAACTTCTTTTTGCAAAGTGAGAAACCCGGTTGCCATCAAAAAAAGCGGCACGGCAATTTTACAAAGGGAGAAAAACACCGCATCAAACAGAATGCTTTTTCCGGAAAACGAAGCGGCATCGTAAATGCGCCCGTGAGTATGATTGATGATCACCAAAAAGCAAGCGGTGATTTTTAAAAGATCAAGCCATAAAAAGCGTTTTTTTTCGCTCATAGTTTCTCCTTGTTTTTCAAAAGTACCTATTGATATAATTCAATATACCCCTCAATCGGTTTTCTGTCAATATGAAAGGAAAAAGAAGAACTCAAGTGAGTTCTTCTTTTTTGTTTTTTAGGTTTGATTTGGTTATCTTTGCACACGGCCGCTGCCGTCGCCGCCTGCGAGTTTTTCCACCTCGGAAACGCTCACGCGGTTGTAGTCGCCTTCCACCGAATGCTTGAGTGCGGATGCGGCCACTGCGAATTCAATGGCGGATTGGGTGTCTTTTCCCGAAAGGAGGGCATAGATGAGGCCGCCGCCGAAGGAATCTCCGCCGCCCACGCGATCCACGATATGCAGATGATAGGATTTGGAGAAGCAGAAGTTTTCGCCGTCGTAGAGCATGCCTGCCCAATCGTTGTCGCTCGCGGAAATGGAAGAACGAAGGGTGATGGCAACCTTTTCAAAGCCAAACGTTTCGGCAAGCTGCTTTGCCACGGATTGATAGCCCTCGTGGTTGAGTTTGCCGCCGTAGATATCGGTGTCTTCAGCTTCAATGCCGAATACGTCTTTGGCATCTTCTTCGTTGGAAATGCAAACATCCACATATTCGCAAAGTTTTGTCATAGCTTCTCTCGCCTCGGCTCTGGTCCAAAGCTTTCCGCGATAGTTGAGATCGCAAGAGATCTTCACGCCTTTTTTCTTTGCGGCTTTGCAAGCATCCAGACAAATTTCCACCATCTTACCGCCGAGTGCGGGGGTGATGCCCGTGAAGTGGAACCAATCGGCGCCATCGAAAATGGCATCCCAATCAAATTCATTCGGTTCTGCTTGGGAAATGGCGGAATGGGCTCTGTCGTAAATGCAAACGGAGCCGCGCTGAGAAGCGCCTTTTTCCAAAAAGTAAATGCCCACGCGATCTCCGCCGCGCACGATCTTGGAGGTATCCACTCCAAAGTGGCGCAGAGAATCCACTGCCGCCTGACCGATCGCGTGCTGGGGGAGTTTGGTTACAAACGAGGAATTCATTCCATAGTTTGCAAGGGAAACCGCAACATTTGCTTCCCCGCCGCCGAAGGTGGCCTGCATTTGATCGTTTTGGAAAAATCTGTAATATCCGTTGGGTGCAAGGCGAAGCATGAGTTCGCCAAAGGTTACGATCTTTTTCATTTTTCTGCCTCCATTTTTTCAAGGGATTCTTTCACAAAAAAGCTTCCGCCGATGGCGGTAATTTTATCGAAAGCCAAAAATTCATCGATATTGGAACGATCCACTCCGCCGGTGGGGATAAATTTGATCTGCGGGAAGGGAGCAGAGAGCGCTTTGAGCGCTTTCAGACCGCCATATACTCCTGCGGGGAAGAATTTCACGGTGGTGATGCCAAGATCGAGTGCCGCCATGATTTCCGTGGGGGTAACACAGCCGGGATAATAGGGAACACCCTTTTCTTTGCAAACTCTTGCCACATCCGCAGAAAGCCCGGGGGAAACAATAAAAGTGGCGCCCGCCTTGATGGCTTTTTCGCATTGATCGGCATTGATTACGGTGCCTGCACCGATTTCCATATCGGGATAATTTTTAGAAGCATATTCAATGGCTTCTGCCGCGCAAGCGGTGCGGAAGGTGATTTCCGCGCAGTGAATATCATTGTTTTTGAGTGCGGTCAGAATTTTATCAGTTTCCGATAATTCTTTGATTACCACAACGGGAATAAATTTCTGCATTTTTTCTTTCCTCCTTAAACGCCGGAATAGGCGGCAAAGCCACAATCGATGGGAAGCACCACACCCGTGATTGCCGAAGCGGATTTTTCATCACAAAGGAAGAGAGTGCCGCCGAGAAGCTCATCGGCATCCACAAAACGGTTCATCGGAGTGCCGTTTAAAATTTTGGCGCTTCTCTTGGTGGGGGTGCCGTCTTCATTGAAAAGCAGTGCTTTGTTTTGCGCGGAAACCAAAAATCCGGGTGCGATTGCATTGCAACGGATTCCCGTGCCCGCAAAGTGAGTGGCAAGCCACTGAGTGAAATTGGAAATGCCCGCTTTTGCGGCAGAATAAGCGGGGATTTTGGTGAGGGGAGTATAGGCATTCATGGAAGAAACATTCAGAATACATCCGCTCTTTTTTGCCACCATATCCTTTGCAAAGGTTTGGGTGGGGAGAAGGGTGCCTTGGAAGTTTAGTTTAAACACGAAATCCACTCCGTCGGCATTCAGATCAAAGAAGGATTTTCCGCCTTCCACCGCTTCGTGCTGATATTCATTATCGGTGGTGGCGCGGGGATTGTTGCCGCCTGCACCGTTTACCAAAATATCGCAAGCGCCAAGATCGGAAAGCACGGCCTTATGCACTTCTTCGAGCGCTTCGGGATCGAGCACATTTGCTTTATACCCTTTGCAAATAAAGCCATCGGCCCTGATTTCTTCTGCAAGCTTTTTCACTGCATCTTCATTCAAATCAAGTGCGGCAACCTTTGCGCCGGATTGGGCAAATGCTCTTGCCATAGCGCCGCAGATAAGACCGCCTGCGCCGGTTACCACAACAACCTTGCCGGTATAATCAATATTGAGAGGAAGCTTTATCATATTCATTCTCCTTTAGAATCGAATTTTTCAAGGGAATCCCATACCCCAAGCATATACATAATGCCGAGTGCGCGATCATAGAGTCCGTAGCCGGGGCGAACGGTGCCGGGGCCTTCATCCCAGAGGTGTCGGCCGTGATCGGGGCGAACATAGCCGGAAAATCCGCAATCGTGATAGGCCTTGATGATTTCAAGAATGCCCGTGTCGCCATCGCAGTCGCGGTGGCTTGCTTCGGAAAAATCGCCGTTTTCAAAATGCTTCACATTGCGAATATGGGCAAAGGCGATGCGATCGCAGTGCTTGCGCACAATCTCTGCCACGTTGTTGTTTGGATCGGCGCCCAAGCTTCCCGAGCAGAGGGTGAGGCAGTTGTATTCATCGTCTACCATCTTTAAGAAGCGATCAATGTTTTCTTCGTTGATCAAAAGGCGGGGCAAACCGAAAATATCCCATGGCGGATCGTCCATATGGATTGCCATTTTAATATCGCATTCGCGGCAGGTGGGCATAATGGCTTCCAGAAAATATTTCAGATTCCCCCAAAGGGTTTCGTGATCCACATCCTGATAGGCGCGGAAGAGTTCATCCAGCTTTGCCATGCGCTCGGGTTCCCAGCCGGGGAAAGACATATTATATTTTTCGGTGAAATCCAGAATGTATTTTGCCATGGCGTTGTAATCATCCTGAATCATATTCTTTTCATAGAAAAGCGCGGTGGAGCCATCGCCCACGGGATGGAAAAGATTGCTTCTTGTCCAGTCGAAAATGGGCATAAAGTTATAGCAAATTACCTTCACCCCGAACTGCGAGAGGTTTTTGATGGTTTGTTTGTAGTTTTCGATGTAGGCATCGCGGGTGGGAAGGCCGATTTTAATATCGTCGTGCACGTTCACGGATTCCACCACATCCATGTGGAAGCCGTATTCGTCCATCTGGCGCTTCACCTCGGCGATCTCTTCGATTTCCCAAACCTCGCCCGGCATTTTGGAGTGCAGAGCCCAAACAATGCCCTGAACACCGGGGATTTGCTTGATGTCGGAGAGTTTGATACGGTCGTTTCCTTCGCCGTACCAACGGAAGGTCATATTCATATTATTTCTCCTTCGGTTTTGATTGATTCTTTTTCAGTTTCGGATCGAATCCCGATATTCTTTCGGGGTTTTTCCTACTTCTTTTTTAAATATTTTTGAAAAATACTGCACATCCATAATTCCGCAGTGCATTGCGATTGTTTGGATTTGAAGCCCCGTGGTATTCAAAAGATGCAGTGCCAAAGCGATTCGCTTCTGGCGAATGGCCTCGGAGATGGTTTTTCCTGTTTCTTTTTTGAAGATGGTTGCCAAATATCCTGCGCTGATGCCAAGCTCTTTTGCAATTCTTCCCAAGCTGAGCTCGATCGAAAGATCGGCATCGATCAAAAGAATTGCTTTTTTCACAATCGGCGAAAATTTGGCAGTGGAGTGCTTGCGCACGAGCTTGCAATATGCGCGAAACATTTCATCCATCAAAGCCGAAACTGCCGACAAATCGGAAATCCGTTCGATTTTTGTTGCAAAATCGGAGGATACCTGATCAATATAAAGCGGATGCACCCCGCCCTCTTCCGCGGCTTTGCGAAGGAGCGTGTTCATAATAATACAGTAGTTTTTGGCATTTCGAACGCTATCCTGAAGGCGCTTTTCAAACATTTGCTCCCCAACTGCCGAAAGCAGAAGCTTGGATTTTTGCTCTTGCCCAAGTTTTACCGCCAAAATCATTTCGTTTTCAAAGCCATAGCGCTTTTCCATCATTTCCATTTTGGCAAGCGTGTGGGCGCCGCCTTCCGGAGAAAATTCTTCCGAGGAATAGGAAAATGTGTGGCTTCCTTTGATTTCCACGGTGGAAAAGGTGGGTGTTTGCCAAATCAATTCACAAAAAGAATCAATAACGGTAAAAAGACGGTCATTTTCGGGAACAATCGGTAAGGAGGAATAATATTCTTTGAAAAGTTTCTGACTTCCCGGAGAAAGTCCGAATTCTTCCCCCAGCGCCCAAATCTGCCCCGAGGTGAGAGGGCAAGATAAAAAAGGGCCGATAAAGAAAAGATTTTTCTCGGAGAGGGGAAGCATAATATATTGAAACTTCAGTTCGTTTGAGAATCGGTATTGCGTGTTTTTTTCGATCTTGCCTAAAATTCGTTTGATGGGAATGCTTTGCATCGGCAAAACCCCAACGATTGCGCTGATCTGAGAATCGAGCAGGGAATCCACCGAATCCAAGGCAGAAGAAAGAAAAGTGCGAATGTGGCTTTTTTTCAGAATATCGCGAAGAAACTCAAGTTGATATTCGCCTTTCATATCCCATTCCTCTTTTTTCGTATGGATTTCGTAAAAAATTTGCACATTTTCAGTTTTTGCGAATTTTATTATATCGCACTTTCTTTTCTTTTGCAAGAATATTTTGGAAGAAAATATGAAAATAATACAAAATGATATGAATATTTTACTATCAATTTTTCCAAAAAAGCGGTAAAAT
>JAZOVP010000134.1:0-10178 GCA_045658765.1 Eubacteriales bacterium
CCGCTTTCAATTAAAAGTTCTAACCAATATTCACTTTCGGAACATTCTTTAAGGGCAATTTGCAGTTTCGCGATAAAATCAGCGGTTCCGTGAGCATAAAACGCTTCGCGAATATTAGCGCCAACGCTTGTGCCGCTACGGATGAGCTGATTCGTTAGAACACTTTCTTTTTTGGTTTGCTTTACATCGTTGCAAACCTTTATAATCTGCAAAGCAAACTCTTTGGATTTTATAATCAAGGGACTATCTGCCATAACCTCGCCACCTTTCGTTTGATACCCAAATAATATCACAAAATCTCTTGCTTTTCAATCTTTTAAAATAAAAACAGCTTTTCGCCTCAGCGAAAAGCCACCTCACTTCTTACCTCTTACTTTTTACCTATTACTTCCCAAAAAATCCTGCCATTTTAGGTAAGAGTGAAGTGGTAAGAGGTAAAAAGTAAAAATCCCGCACTTTTGTGCAGGATTTTTTGGAGGCGCCACCCAGACTTGAACTGGGGATAAAGGTTTTGCAGACCTCTGCCTTACCACTTGGCTATGGCGCCGTATTCATTTAGCGGGTGTTATTATAGCAAAGGAAAAAAGGTTTGTCAAGTAAAAGTTGAAAAAATCTTGGTTTTTATTGACTTTTCCTCTTCTATATGATACATTATATCGGTAAAAGTTTGGATTTAAGCTTCTTTTTTATTCCCGCGCGGATAAAAGAAAAGCTTTGCAGCAAAATGAGGGAGGATTTCCATGATTTACGAAAAAGTAAATTCCGATATGAACTTCGTGGATCGCGAAAAAAAGGTTGGCGAATTTTGGAAAGAAAATAAAATTTTCGAAAAGAGCATCGATTCGCGAAAAGAAGGCACGCCTTATGTGTTTTACGATGGGCCGCCCACGGCAAACGGCAAGCCCCATATCGGCCACGTTTTAACCCGCGTGATCAAAGATATGATTCCCCGCTATCGCACGATGAAGGGCTGTATGGTGCCCCGAAAAGCGGGCTGGGATACCCACGGACTTCCCGTGGAGCTGGAGGTAGAAAAACTGCTCGGGCTCGACGGCAAGGAGCAAATCGAAGAATACGGACTCGATCCTTTTATTCAGAAGTGCAAGGAAAGTGTTTGGAAATACAAGGGAATGTGGGAAGATTTTTCCGGCACCGTTGGTTTCTGGGCGGATATGGATGCACCGTATGTTACCTATCACAATGATTTTATCGAATCGGAATGGTGGGCGCTCAAGCAGATCTATGAAAAAGGGCTTCTTTATAAGGGCTTTAAGATCGTGCCCTATTGCCCCCGTTGCGGCACCCCGCTTTCTTCTCACGAAGTGGCGCAGGGCTATAAAGCGGTAAAAGAAAAGAGTGCAGTGGTTCGCTTTGAGGTTGTGGGCGAAGATGCGTATTTCCTCGCTTGGACCACCACCCCTTGGACCCTTCCCTCCAATGTGGCGCTTTGTGTGAACCCCGAAGAAGAATATTGCAAAGTAAAAGCGGCCGACGGAAAGATCTATTATCTTGCCGCAAAGCTTGCAGAAGCGGTGCTTTCTCCCCTTTCGGAATCGGGCAGTGCTTTTGAAGTGCTGGAAACCTTCGAAGGAAAAGCGCTGGAAGGCAAAGAATATATTCCCCTTTACGAGGTGGCAAAAGAGCTTGCCGATAAGCAAGGCAAAAAAGGCCACTATATCGTTTGCGACGGCTATGTTACCATGAGCGACGGCACGGGCATTGTTCACATCGCACCCGCCTTCGGTGAAGACGACGCGAGAGTGGGCAGAAAATACGATCTGCCTTTCGTTCAGCTGGTAAACGGCAAAGGCGAAATGACCGAAAACACCCCCTTTGCAGGGCTTTTCGTGAAAGACGCCGATCCTGAAGTGCTCAAGGATCTTTCCGCAAGAGGGCTCCTTTTCGATGCTCCCAAATTCGAGCACGATTATCCCTTCTGCTGGCGATGCGATACCCCCCTTATTTATTATGCAAGAGAATCTTGGTTTATTCGCATGACCGATGTGCGCGAAAACCTGATTAAAAATAACAACACCATCAACTGGATCCCCGAATCCATCGGCAAGGGCCGCTTTGGCGACTGGCTGGAAAATGTGCAGGATTGGGGCATTTCCCGAAACCGTTATTGGGGCACTCCCTTGAATATCTGGGAATGCGAATGCGGTCATCGCCATTCCATCGGCTCGATTGAGGAATTAAAATCCCTCTCGAAGAATTGCCCCGATGAAATCGAGCTTCACCGCCCCTATATCGATGCGGTTACTTTCCCCTGCCCCAAGTGCGGAGGTGAAATGAAGCGCGTGAGCGAGGTGATCGACTGCTGGTTCGATTCCGGTGCCATGCCCTTCGCTCAGCATCACTATCCCTTTGAAAACAAAGATCTTTTCGAAGCGCAGTTCCCTGCCGACTTCATTTCCGAAGCAGTAGACCAAACCAGAGGTTGGTTCTATTCTCTGCTTGCCATTTCCACTCTCATTTTTGATAAAGCACCCTATAAAAACGTAATCGTTCTCGGGCACGTTCAGGATGAAAACGGTCAGAAAATGAGTAAATCCAAGGGCAATGCAGTGGATCCCTTCGATGCTCTTGAAACCTACGGCGCCGATGCAATCCGCTGGTATTTCTATACCAACTCCGCTCCTTGGCTCCCCAACCGTTTCCACGGAAAGGCAGTGGTGGAAGGGCAAAGAAAATTCATGGGCACCCTTTGGAACACCTATGCGTTTTATGTGCTCTATGCCAATATCGATTCCTTCGATCCCACCAAATACACCCTTGATTACGAAAAGCTTTCCGTGATGGATCAGTGGCTCCTTTCGGGGCTCCATACCACCGTGAAAGCAGTGGATGAAAACCTTGCCAACTATCGAATCCCCGAAGCGTGCAGAGCTCTGCAAAGCTTTGTGGATGATCTTTCGAATTGGTATGTGCGACGCGGCAGAGAAAGATACTGGGTAAGCGGAATGCCGCAAGATAAGATCAATGCGTATATGACCCTTTATACCGCACTGGTTACCGTGGCAAAAATTGCCGCTCCCATGATCCCCTTCATGGCAGAAGATATTTATCGCAATTTGGTTTGCTCGGTGGAAAAGGATGCGCCCGAATCTGTGCATCTTTGCGATTTCCCCGAAGCAAATGAAGAATGGATCAAGCCCGAGCTTGAAGCAGAAATGGCCGAAGTGCTCCGCATCGTGGTAAGCGGCAGAGCCGCTCGCGCAGGCAGTGGCAGAAAGAACCGTCAGCCCCTTGCGAAAATGATTGTGAAATGCGACACCGCACTTTCCGAGCCCTGCCAGAATATTGTGAAAGAAGAGCTCAATGTGAAAGAAATTGTGTTCACCGATGAAGTGAATGAATATCTTTCTTGGTCGTTCAAGCCCCAGCTGAAAACCTGCGGCCCGAAATTCGGCAAAGTGCTCGGAGAACTCAAAGCCGCACTCACCCGGATCAATGGCTCCGCCGCCAAAGCAGAGCTGGATCGCGATGGCTCCCTCGCACTTGAGCTTCCCAGCGGAAGAGTGGTGCTTGAGCCCGAAGATCTTTTGATCCAAAACGAGCAGAAAGATGGCTTCTTTGCAGTGAGCGATGCAGAAATCTGCGTGGTACTCGATACCACCCTCACGGAAGAGCTCATCACCGAGGGCTTTGTTCGCGAAATCGTGAGCAAAATCCAAACCATGAGAAAAGAAGCCGATTTCAATGTAACCGATCGAATCGAAATCGGAATTTCCCAAAATGAAAAACTGATCGAGCTTGCCTTGGCAAACCGCGAAGAAATCTGCGGCGACACCCTCGCTTCCTCCATCAGCACCACCCTGAGCGAAAATGCCAAGGAGTGGGATATCAACGGCGAAAAAGTAACTCTCTCTGTTAAAGTCATCAAATAAGAAAGGATTTTTTGTTATGAATTTTCTTGATTTGTTCAAAACACTCTTTGAAAATTTCGATCTTATCACCTTGAAAATGGTGGGAATGTGGATCATCGGCGGTGTTCTCATTTTCCTTGCCATCAAAAAGGATATGGAACCCACCCTGCTCCTTCCCATGGGCTTCGGTGCCATCATTGTAAACCTTCCCGGCGACGGGGTATCAAATGTGCTTGATCACCTTTTCAAAATGGGTCTTAGTCCCGAAAGCCATGAGCTTTTCCCCTTGCTTCTCTTTATCGGTATCGGTGCCATGATCGATTTCGGCCCCGTGCTTTCCAATCCGAAGCTCATGATCTTCGGTGCCGCCGCGCAGTTCGGTATTTTCTTCACCCTTTGCCTTGCACTCCTTTGCGGCTTTAATTTGAATGACGCCGCAAGTGCCGCCATCATCGGCGCGGCAGACGGCCCCACCTCCATCTTCGTAGCACAAACGCTCGACTCAAACTATCTTGCTGCAATCATGGTAGCCGCTTATTCCTATATGGCGCTCGTTCCCGTGGTTCAGCCCCCCATCATCAAGCTTTGCACCACCAAAAAAGAGCGTATGATCCGCATGGATAATGCAGGCGGAAAGCCCGTTTCCAAGCTTACCAAGATCCTCTTCCCCATCGTGGTAACCGCAATCGTAGGTGTGTTTGCTCCCTCTTCCGTGGTACTCATCGCATTTCTTATGTTTGGTAACCTCATTCGCGAATGCGGTGTGCTTGATTCTCTTTCCGTAACCGCACAGAGTGTTCTGGCAAATCTGATCACCCTGCTTCTTGGTATTTCCGTTGCTTCTCAGATGACCGCAGAAGCGTTCCTTAAATGGGAAACCTTGATGATTATGGCTCTTGGCCTTGCCGCCTTCGTTTTCGATACTTTCGGCGGTATTATGTTAGCAAAGTTTATGAACCTGTTTACCAAAAAGAAGATCAACCCCATGATCGGTGCCGCAGGCATTTCTGCCTTCCCCATGTCGGGTCGTGTGGTTCATAAAATGGGTCTTGCAGAAGATCCCCAAAACTTCCTTTTGATGCACTCCATCGGTGTTAATGTTTCCGGTCAGGTTGCTTCCGTAATCGCAGGCGGTATCATTCTGGCAATGGTTCAAGCAATGTAAGGAGGGATTGAATATGAATTTTACCAATATGGCTGAAAACTTAAAAAACGCTCTTTCCCAAGGTCTTCCCATTATGCTCGCAGGTATGGTTGGAATCTTTATCGTTACCGTGATTATCATTCTTGCCATTTCCATTTTGAGCAAAGTAAGCGGAAGCGCAGACGGCTATTTTTCCAAAGGCGTAAAGGCACTTTTCTCCAAAAAGAAATAAATCGCGCTCTTTGGAAAATCGCCAAAGAAAACATTCTTGTTTTTTAAGCCCTATCAGAATCACAACCTCGGCTTTTGCCGAGGTTGTTTTCTTTTTTATCTTTTAATGAAACGGCACATAGCCATCGTGATCGGGAAGAGAAGAATTCATTAAACTTGCGGGCAAAATTGCGCCTTTCCCAAAGCGCTCGCGAATGGCATCCCCCGCCCGATCAAGCACTTCCCCGCGCAAAACTTCTTTTTTCAAAAAGATCGAAAGCTGTTCTGCTTCGTTTTTTTCCAAATCAATCGCCCGCACCGTGATCGCGCGAATCGGCTCGGAAAAGCGATACTTTTCCCGAAAAAGCAAAAACGCCTCCTTAGCAAGGGTCATCGTGCAATCCGTGGGGCGAAAAAGGCGCCTTTGAAAACTTTTGGTGAAAAAATTTTTATCCTTACATTCTATGGCAATCCCATTTGCCTTTTTGGAATAAAAGCGCAGTTTTTCTCCGATTTCCTGCGAAAGCAAAAAAATCAAATTCCAAACCTCTTCCTCTGTTTTCAGATCCGCAGGCACCGTGATCCCATGGCCAACACTCTTCATCGGCGGTTCCAAATCGGAAGGCAAAACGGGCGAAAGATCCCCTCCCAAAGCATTTTGCTTTAAATCGGGCCCGATTTTCCAAAAAAGAAGCTTCAAAAAATCAGAATTTGCATGGGCAAGGGCATCGATCGTATCGATCCCAAAAAAATGAAGGCGCGATGCGGTTTTCGGCCCCACTCCAAGAAGATCTTCCACCGGAAGCGGCCATACCACCTCCCGAAAATTTTCTTTTGTGATCGCGGTGAGAGCATCGGGCTTTTTCAAATCGCTCCCGAGCTTGGCAAACACCTTATTAAACGAAACCCCAACTGAAATCGTGAGCCCCAATTCCTTTTTGATCCGCCCTCGGATCTCTTCTCCAATCTGCACCCCGCTCCCGAAAGCAAGGCGGGAAGCGCTCACATCGAGCCAACATTCATCCAGCCCAAACGGCTCCACCAAATCCGTGTATTCCAAATAAATTGCTTTTGCAAGGCGCGAATATTTGGTGTATCGCTCGAAATGAGGAAGCACAATGCGGATCTCGGGGCACTTTTCCTTTGCCTGCCAAATCGCATCGCCCGTTTTCACCCCGCATTTTTTTGCCTCGTCGCTTTTGGCAAGCACAATCCCGTGCCGCAAGCTCTCATCTCCGCAAACCGCCATCGGCACCCCGAAAAGCGATCGATCATAAAGCCGCTCCACCGAAGCATAAAAATGATTCATATCGCAGTGCAAAATACTTCGCTCCGCCATTTTACTCTCCCCCTCTTGACAAATTTCGTTCGTATCGTTATAATAAAAGCGAACGATGTTTCGTGTTTTATCATACACGAATTATCGTTCGTTGTCAATGGTAAAATATGTAATTTCGTTCGTTTGGAGGAGTTATGAAATTTTCTGAGAAACTAAAAGAAGCCCGAAAGAAGGCAAAGCTTTCGCAAGGGGAGCTTGCAGAAAAAGCGGGAATTTCCGTGCGCACTTTGCAAAATTATGAAATGGGGAAGCGGTATCCTGCAAATCTTGAAATTGCCTCCCGCCTCGGCGCCATTTTAGGGCTCGGCGCAGAGGAGCTTTTGAGCAGCGGTGAAAAAAGCATCGTGAGTGCAAAAGGCGATGCCAAATCCCAGCTTCAGGAATTGGTGCTTGCGGTTTCGGGGCTTTTTGCAGGGGGCGAAATCGGCGATGAAGATCGCGATGCCGCCATGGAAGCCATCATTGCCGCTTATTGGGCGGCAAAAAAAGAAAAGCGCGGCTCCAAAAAAGAAGGATGACCGAGCTTTTGCGCATTGCCTCGCTTTGCGAGGCCCTCATCGAAACACACGGCACCCGAAATCCGTTTGAGCTCGCCGAGGAAATGGGGGTGCGCCTTCAGTTTTGCCCCGATTTTGCTTCCCTGAAGGGAATGTATAAGGTGATTTTAAACGAGCGGTTTATCTTTTTAAACGGCAATCTCTCCCGCCGCGAAGCGCGCGAGGTGCTCGCGCACGAATTGGGGCACGATTTGCTCCACCGTGAAATGGCAAAATCGAGCATCGTGCAGGATCACTTCATTCTCGATATGCGCCTAAAGCCCGAAAAAGAAGCAAACATTTTCGCCGCGCATCTTTTATATGAGGATTCCGCCGTGATGGAACTGATTCGGGAAGGGCTTTCGGAATCCGAAATTGCCTCCCGCTTAAAAGCCCCTCTCGCGCTGATTCAAATAAAATTTGAAATTCTTTCCGAAAAAGGCCTTCTTCCCTTGCGATGAAGGGCTTTTTCTTTTCTTTTGTAAGGAAAATGGGAAAATCTCTTGCAAAAATGAAATTGGTGTGGTAAACTTTTTCCATATTATATATGGTTGAAAGGAAACGGAATATGAAAATTCTTGTTATCAATGCAGGTTCCTCTTCGGTCAAGTATCAGCTGATCGATATGACAAACGATGCCCTTCTGGCAAAAGGCCTTTGCGAGCGCATCGGTATTTCGGGCGGTGCTTTCAAGCATCAGGTTCCCGGCAAAGACGCTTATAAAATCGATGTGGATATGAAAAACCACGGCGAAGCCATTTCCATCGTGGTAAAAACCCTCACCGATCCCGAGCACGGTGTGATCTCCGATCTTTCCGAAATCGGCGCAGTGGGTCATAGAGTTCTCCACGGCGGTGAAAAATTCTCGGGTTCTGTGGTGGTAAATGAAAAGGTAATCGAAGCCATCGAAGAATGCTGCGAGCTCGGCCCGCTCCACAACCCCCACAACCTCACCGGCATCCGCGCTTGCGAAGAAATTATGCCCGGCGTGCCTCAGGTTGCCGTGTTTGATACCGGCTTCCATCAAACCATGCCCGACTATGCTTATATGTATCCCCTGCCCTATGAATACTACGAAAAATATAAAATCCGCCGCTACGGTTTCCACGGCACCTCTCATCGCTATGTATCCCTTCGTGCCGCTGAACTTCTCGGCAAAAAGCCCGAAGAAGTGAATCTGGTTACCTGCCACCTCGGCAACGGTTCTTCCATCGCCGCAGTAAAAGGAGGCAAATGCCTCGATACCACCATGGGCACCACTCCTTTGGAAGGCATCATCATGGGCACCCGTTGCGGTTCGATCGATCCTGCAATCGTTCCCCTTCTGATGAAAAAAGAAGGTCTTACCCCCGATGAAGTGGATACTGTGATGAATAAGAAATCCGGTATTCTCGGTATCACCGGTTTCACCTCCGACAACCGCGATGTGGAAGCCGGCTCCAAAGAAGGCAATCCCAGATGCCGCCTCGTGGAAAATATGCTCTGCCACCAGCTCACTAAATACGTTGGTGCTTTCTCTGCCGCAATGGGCGGAGTGGATGCCATCATCTTCACCGGCGGTATTGGCGAAAACAACACCAGCTATCGTGAAAGAGTTGCCGAAAAGCTCGGCTTTATGGGAGTAGAGATGGACAAGGCAAAGAACGCCGAAGCCCGCCTCGGCAAGGAAATGGATGTTGCCACCGCTGCCTCCAAAGTTCGTATCCTTGTGGTTCCCACCAACGAGGAACTCATGATCGCAAAAGATACTTACGAACTCTGCAAGTAATTTCTTGTGGCACACCGCACGGTGTGCCACTTTTCTTTTTGAAATTGATAAAAAGAGGATTCGCTATGGAAAATCGCTTCGCGCATATCAAACGGCACCTTTTCTCTTCCCTTTTGCCCTCTCTTTTTTTCGGCGCTGTTTCGGGGCTTTTGGCGGGAGGAGCCGTAACCCTTTATAAATTTTGTGCAGGAATCGCGCAGGAACTCGGCGAGGGATTTTATCTCTTTGTGCGCCTTGTTCCTTGGTGTATTCCTGTGGTTTTGATCCTTTTTCTTCTGATCGCAACCTTGCTTCATCGGCTCTATGAAAAAGAGCCCGATCTGCAAGGCGGCGGAATTCCCGCTTCGATCGGCACCCTGCGCGGGCTTTTTCGCTTCGATTGGATCAAAAACGCGCTGGGAAGCTTTTTCCTTTCCCTGCTTTCTTTTCTTTTCGGAATCCCCTTGGGCACCGAAGGACCTTCAGTTCAGCTGGGCACCTCGCTCGGCGCGGGTGCGGTGCGCCTTTCTGATAAAAAACACCATGCCTGGGAGCGCTTTTCGATGACAGGCGGCGCTTCGGCGGGCTTTGCCACCGCCACCGGCGCGCCCCTTTCGGGCATCCTTTTTGCCATCGAAGAAGCCCACCAAAGAATTTCGCCCCTCATCGTTCTCACCGCAATCACCTCGGTGCTTTTTGCATCGCTTGCCTCCTCCCTTCTTTCTCCGCTTTTGGGAGTGAAAGAAGCGCTGTTTGAAATTCCCGAGCTTCCTGTTTTTTCTTTCAAAGAAATGTTTTTGCCCCTTCTTGTGGGGATTTTCATGGGAATTGCTTCTGTTTTCTTTTTAAAGCTTTATTCCTTTCTGCAATCGCTTTTCTCGAAAAAAATGGCGCGGGTCCATCGCAGAATCAAAATTTTTGCCGTGTTCACCATAACCCTTGTTTTAGGGCTCATTTCGAGTAAATTTCTCTTCACGGGGCATCATCTCATCGGGCAAATGCTCCTTTCCTCGCCCGGAATCCTCTTTCTGCTTGCCATCATTCTGATCCGCTCGGCACTCACCTTATCTGCCAATATTTGCGGCATCACCGGCGGCATTTTCCTTCCCATTCTTGCCATCGCCGCCGCGCTCGGCTCCCTTTTCGGCGAAATCTTCTCGCTTTGCGGAATGAATTCCAATTTTATCCCCGCCATTCTTTGCCTTGCCGTGGGCGCGGGCATTTCGGGCATGATGAAAATGCCCCTCACCGCCATCTTATTCTCGGTGGAAGCGCTCGGGCTCGGGGAAAATCTTTTTGCCGTGATCCTCACCGTGGCGCTCTCTTATGCCAT
>JAZOVP010000135.1:0-1130 GCA_045658765.1 Eubacteriales bacterium
CAAGCAATGGATTGGGAGAATTGTTGGAATTGATTTTGTGAACCGTTTTTTGGATTTCCGGGTTCACGTAGTCGATCTTGGACCAAAACGTTTCCTCGTCGTCTTTAGAAACCACGTTCACCGTCAAATGACATGGTTCAAGGGACATTCCTTCATTCGGAAGGAGCATTTGCCCCAGCCAATATACGTTCAGGAACGCTTCCGTGCCGATCAAACCGTTTCCGAGGATGGTGACGCTCAGTTCTTTCTTTTCCCTATTGGAAATGAGCGGCTCATACAAGGGCACCTCTTGCAAAAGATTTTGAACCAGGTTTCGGTAACCCCTTACAGGGATAATTCTCGGTTTCTCAGAAGGATTCGCAAACAACTTTCCGAATTCCTTTTGAATATTCTTTTCCACCCGCACGTATGCATCACTCTGCACGAACATATAGATGAGGGCACTCTTGATGTATTTGACGTTTTCGGGATCAACCAAGCTCGCCAGAGCCTGAAGATTTCCAAATTCGTTTTCATCCATCAAGTAAAATTCCCGATTTTTTCTCAAAGAAAAAGGCTTGGGAATATGCGCAAGATCGTCCCGAACACAAATCGCATCAAGCTGTTTGGCTTTCAAAAAAAGCTCATATTCCCTCTCATCCTCCCGATCCACGTAGGCATCCGCAAAAATCAGAACGGGTTGGGGCTTATTTTTCTTTTTGACGTACTCGGAAACGATACTTTTGGCCAAGGCAACGGAAGGCGCATTCAGTTCGCTGAAATAGCAATATTTTCTCTTGCCGAACCGTAAAAAAGACAAATAAAGACGAATTCTTGGCCAAATGTTAGATAAAATTTCCAGAATAATTGCACCGCCTGCGACAGGGGCAAGAAGCTCAAGAACCGTCGCGTAGATAACGGCAAGCGGCTTCAAAAACACCCTTTTATCGGAAATCAACGCTTTTATTTGCGTAATGAATTTCGTATATTCTTCCTCGATTCCGAATACACGCAGAGAGCGAAAAAAGCTTTCCACGATCTGTTCGCACCAGTTCAAAACCGGCGCACCTTCTTCCGGCTGAATACAGAGTGCCATGCCGTATCTCATAAGAAAAATCGGAAGAAGCAAGCAGCCCGAAAAGCGCAAGGCT
>JAZOVP010000136.1:0-1697 GCA_045658765.1 Eubacteriales bacterium
GCCAAGAAAGAGAGCGAATATCGAGGTGGTTTGTTGGTTCGTCAAGCAAAAGCAGATCGGGTTCTTCCAAAAGCAGCAGCGAAAGTTGAAGAATGGTTTTCTGGCCGCCCGATAAATCCGAAACCTTAAGGGATAGCATGCTTTCTTCAAAACCCATCGAAACAAGGGTGCCTCTGGCGCGGCTTTTATATTCATAGCCGCCGCATTTTTCAAAATCTTGCTGAAGTCGCGCAAAAGGGGCAATTTTTTCTTCTCGATAATCGGTTTTCAATTCCTCGGAAAGCTCTTCCAAGCGTCTTTCTTTTTCAGAAAGATCATGGAAAACCGAAAGTGCCGCTTCCAGCACCGTGGAATCGGGATTGAGCTTGCTTTTTTGCTCCAAATGGCCGATCGTTTTCTGCTTTGCAAGAAAAACATTTCCCGTATAAGAAAAATCGGGATCATAAAGCGCGCGCATCAGGGTGCTTTTTCCCGCACCGTTCACGCCCACAATGCTCATTTTGTCGCCTTGATTGATAGAAAAACTAATGTTTTCGAGAATGATGTTTTCTCCAAAAGAAACACCTAATTTTTCAGTTCCGATAATCAGCATAATCCAATCAGATCCTTAATCACTTCTCCGGCAAGAATCATTCCCGCAACCCCGGGCACAAAGCTGATGCTTCCGGGAGCGCGCCTGCCGTTTTTTTCTTCTGCAATGGCCGAAATCGGCTCTTCTTTGGAATAAAGCACTTTAATATTTTTCAGTCCCCGTTTTTTGCATTCCGCACGCATCACCCGCGCCAGCGGACAAACACTTGTTTTCGAAAGATCCGAAATGCAAAATGCGGTGGGATCAAGCTTATTTCCCGTTCCCATCGAGCAGATAATCGGGATGTTTTTTTCTTTTGCCGTTTCAATCAGGGAAAGTTTTGCCGAAACGGTATCAATGGCATCCAAAATATAATCAACCCCGTCGAAAAGATTTTCGGGAAGGGGATCTTTTCCATAGAAAAAGGAATAGGGGAGAATTTTGCAATTTGGATTGATTTTTTCAAGACGCTCCTTTGCCGCTTCGGTTTTCTTTTTGCCAACCGTATCCAAGGTGGCAAAAATCTGACGGTTGCAATTCGAAAGATCATAGCATTCCGAATCAATCAGCGTGAGCTTTCCGATTCCTGCGCGGCATAAAGTTTCGGCGGCGTGGCCTCCCACTCCACCGAGTCCAAACACCGCAACGTGGCTTTGATTTAATTTTTCAACTCCGGTTTCTCCGAGCATGGCTCGTGTTCTTTCTTGAAAATCCATTTCGTGTTCCTTTTTCCTTATATTTATTATATTATACGACAAAAAAAGGTCTGAATCAAGTTTAATTTAAACTCAAAGAATCAAAATGTGCCAAGATTTGGGCATTTTTTTGATTAAAAAATAAAAAACGCGTTCAAAATTGAACGCGTTATTTTTTTGCTTTTAATTAAGCCTTGTTGATTGAACCGAAAAGTTCCATCTTTTCTTTTACTGTTGCCTTAATTGCTTCAAAGCCGGGGGCAAGAAGTTTTCTTGGGTCAAAGCCTTTACCGATAAGGTCTTTACCTTCTTCAATATACTTTCTTGTAGCTTCCTGGAAGTATAGCTGACACTCTGTGTTAACATTGATTTTAGCAACGCCAAGAGAGATAGCCTTCTTAATCATATCAGAAGGGATGCCTGTACCGCCG
>JAZOVP010000137.1:0-6489 GCA_045658765.1 Eubacteriales bacterium
TGTTTTTCTTTTTTGGAGAAGAGGAAAAGGGGCAGGGAAAAAAGCGCGGAAACCGCAACATTCAGCGCACCGAGAAAGAGAGAATCGGAAAAAAGGGAAAGCCCCGCCAAAAAAACCACCGCGCACCAAAGGATCCAAGGGATCATCACAAGATGCGAACGGGAAAAGGAGAGGAAAAGACGGGTTTCGGATTTTTCGCTTTCGAATTTTCCATAGAGAGTGAGGGCGAACAGGGAAAACACGCCGCCCTTTGCGCGAAAAAGCACTAGTTTTTCGGAATCCGCCTTCCCGAAGAAGCCCGATTGAAAGCCGAATCGGGAAAACGGGGTGAGGAGGGAAACTTCCTTGGCAAAACCGCGCAGGAATTTTTCTTTATTGGGGATCAAAATTTCTTTCATATCACGAAAAATACTTTCCCGAGGAGGTTCGATATTGAATCGCCTCGTAAATATGATGCTCCAAAATGAGTTCGGATTCTTCCAGATCCGCGATGGTGCGGGCAAGGCGAAGCACGCGATCATGGCCGCGGGCGGAAAGAGCCAAAGCCGAAAAGCTATGCTCGAGCGCCTTTTCGGCTTTGGGATCGAGCAAACAGAGCTTTCCCGTGAGCTGACCGTTTAAGGCGCCGTTGCACAAAACACCGTGCTCGCGATAGCGCTCGGCGGCAATTTTGCGGGCGCGATTCACCCTCTCGCGAACGGTGGCACTATCTTCCGCCTCTTTTTTGCTGCGAAGCTCCTCAAAGGAAAGGGCGGGCACTTCCACCTGCATATCGAGCCGATCAAGAAGCGGACCCGAGATTTTTCCAAGATAGCGCTCCACGGCTTTTTGGGTGCATTTGCAATCGTGCTTCGGATCGCCGTAAAACCCGCAAGGGCATGGATTCATGGCACACACGAGCATAAAATCGGCGGGGAAGGTCATTTTCCACGCGGCGCGGGTGATGGTTACATTTTTATCTTCCAAGGGCTGACGCAAGATTTCGAGATTATGCTTATCGAATTCGGGCAATTCATCGAGGAACAGAACTCCGTTATTCGCCAAGCTGATTTCGCCCGGCTGGGGATTTACTCCACCGCCCACAAGCCCTGCAAAAGAAACGGTATGATGCGGGGCGCGGAAGGGGCGCTCGGAAATGATTGCCTGATCGCGCGGGAGAATTCCGCTCACCGAATGGATGGCGGTGGTGCGGAGCATTTCATCGAAGGTCATTTCGGGCAAAATACCGGGAATGGCTTTGGCAAGAAGGGTTTTTCCGCTTCCGGGAGGGCCCACGAGGAGCAGGTGATGCCCGCCCGCGGCGGCAATTTCGAGCGCACGCTTTGCCACCTCTTGCCCCTTGATATGCTTAAAATCCACGGAAGGCAGAGAATTTTTTCTTGCGCTTTCGAGCGAAAATTCGGCTTCGGGGAGAATTTGATTCCCGAGAAGGTGATCGAGGATCTGCACGAAATTTTCGGCACCGAACACGCGGATCCCCTCCACCACACTGCATTCTTTTTCATTTTCTTTTGGCACAAAAAGGATCTTTGCCCCTGCATCGCGCGCGGCAAGCGCTTTGGGAAGCGCACCGGGGGAAGAGCGCAGAGAGCCATCGAGCCCAAGCTCCCCGAAAAAGCAAAAATCGGAAAGATCCACCTCTTTTAAAATATTTTTCTTTAAAAGCGCGATGAGAATGGGAAGATCGAATCCGCTTCCTTGCTTTTTGCGATCGGCGGGTGCAAGATTTACCGTGATCTCGCCCTTGGGCAAGGGCAGATTTGCGGAAAGGAGCGAGGCGCGAATGCGATTGATGGATTCTTTCACCGCAAGATCGGGAAGCCCCGAAATGAGAAGATTGGAAAGCCCTCCTCCGAAAAACGCTTCCACCACAACCTCAAATCCCTCGAGCCCCCAAACGGCACTGCTTCTGATTTTGGCGATCAAAAAACTCACTCCTTTTTCTTTTTTAGTCATTCTAGCACAACTTTTCAGAAAAATCAAAAAAAAGACAAATTTCCTTTATTTTATATGGTTTTTTTGCAAAAAACTATTCTTTTGTTCTTTACATCTTATAAAAAGAGTGATATAATTTCATACGGAAAATGAATTCTAATTCAAGAAAGGAATCAATTCATCATGGTTACAAGAAAGAAAATGTCCATGGATGGTAATACCGCGGCGGCTCACGTTTCTTACGCGTTTACCGAAGTGGCAGCCATCTACCCCATTACCCCTTCCAGTGTTATGGCTGAACTGACCGATGCCTGGTCTGCGACCGGACTTCAGAATATGTTTGGCGAAACCGTAAAAGTTACCGAAATGCAATCGGAAGCAGGTGCTGCCGGTACTGTGCACGGCTCTTTGGCCGCAGGCGCACTCACCACCACCTTCACCGCATCTCAGGGTCTTCTTTTGATGATCCCCAATATGTATAAGATCGCGGGCGAGCTTCTTCCCGGCGTGATCCACTGTTCGGCACGCTGTGTGGCTTCCCACGCGCTCAATATTTTCGGCGACCACAGCGATATTTACGCTTGCCGCCAAACCGGTTTTGCTCTTCTTGCAAACACCAATCCTCAGGAAGTTATGGACCTCGGCGCTGTGGCTCACCTTGCCGCAATTAAGGGCAGAGTTCCTTTCCTCAACTTCTTCGACGGCTTCCGCACCTCCCACGAAATCCAGAAGATTTCTGTTTGGGATTACAAGGATCTGGAAGAAATGATCGATAAAGATGCCCTCGCCGGCTTCCGCGCAAGAGCACTCAATCCCGAACATCCCGTTCTTCGCGGTTCTGCTGAAAACGGCGATATTTTCTTCCAGCACAGAGAAGCTTGCAACAAGTATTACGATGCACTTCCCGAAATCGTGGAAGAATATATGAACAAGGTGAACGAAAAGATCGGCACCGATTACAAGCTCTTCAACTACTACGGCGCTCCCGATGCCGAAAAGGTGATCGTGGCAATGGGCTCCGTTTGCGACGTTGCAGAAGAAGTGATCGATTACCTTCTTGCCAAGGGCGAAAAGGTTGGTCTTGTGAAGGTTCGTCTTTACAGACCTTTCCGTGCTGATAAGCTCATCGAAGCCATCCCTGCCACCGCAAAGAAGATCGCCGTGCTCGACCGCACCAAAGAACCCGGCTCTCTCGGCGAACCCCTTTATCTTGATGTGGTTACCGCGCTTGCCACCAATGGCAAAAACGATATTAAGGTTGTTGGCGGTAGATACGGTCTTGGCTCCAAGGATACTCCTCCCCAGAGCATTTTCGCCGTATATGAAAACCTCGATCAGGCAGAGCCCAAAAATGGCTTTACCATCGGTATTGTGGACGACGTTACCGGCCTTTCCCTCGAAGAAAAGCCCGCTCCCGATACTGCTGCAGAAGGCACCATCTCCTGCAAATTCTGGGGTCTTGGCGGCGACGGTACTGTTGGCGCAAACAAGAACTCCATTAAGATCATCGGCGACCATACCGATAAATTCATTCAGGCATACTTCCAGTATGACTCCAAGAAAACCGGCGGTATCACCATTTCCCACCTTCGTTTCGGCGATAAGGAAATCAAGAGCCCCTACTACATCACCAAAGCAAACTTCGTGGCTTGCCACAACTCCTCCTATATCCTCAAGGGATATAAGATTGTGCAGGATGTGAAGCCCGGCGGCACCTTCATGCTCGACTGCCAGTGGAATGCAGAAGAGCTCGACGAGCATCTGCCCGCTGATGTGAAGGCATACATCGCTCAGAACAACATTAAGTTCTATACCATCGATGCCACCAGCATCGCAACCAAGAAGATCGGCAACCCCAAGGTGAAAAACACCGTTCTTCAATCTGCATTCTTTGCACTTGCCAACATTCTTCCCAAGGATGAAGCCATCGAATATATGAAGAAAATGGCTTATAAGTCCTATAGCAAGAAGGGCGAGGCCATTGTGGAACTCAACTATCAGGCAATCGATGCCGGCGCAAACGCGATGGTTGAAGTGAATGTGCCCGAAGCTTGGAAGAATGCCGCTCCTGCCGCTGAAAAGGCAAAAGCCACCGGCAAGAGAGAAGATCTTGTGAACTTCGTGAACAACATTGTGGAACCCGTATCTCTGATGAACGGTGATTCCCTGCCTGTATCTCGCTTTGTGGACTGCGCCGACGGTACCTTCCCGCAGGGCGCTGCCGCTTACGAAAAGAGAGGCGTTGCAGTTACTGTGCCTGTATGGCATGCTGAAAACTGCATCCAGTGTAATAACTGCTCCTTCGTATGCCCCCACGCTGCAATCAGACCTTTTGCACTCACTGCAGAAGAAGCAGCAAAAGCTCCCGCAGAAACCAAATTCTGCGCGAAGCCCGTGATCAAAACCGATTACAAATTCACCATGGCAATTTCTCCTTTGGATTGTATGGGTTGTACCCTTTGTGTGAAGGCATGTCCTGTTACCGCAAAGGCAGAAAAAGACGGCACTCCCGAAAAGAAAGCCATCGAAATGGTGCCTCAGGCAAGCCAGCTCGATCAGCAGAAGAGCTTTGATTGGTGCGTGGAAAACGTTACCGAAAAAGCAGAACTCTTCAATGCAAAGACCGTGAAGGGAAGCCAGTTCAAGCAGCCCCTGCTTGAGTTCTCCGGCTCCTGCGCAGGTTGTGCCGAAACTTCTTACGCTCGACTCATCACTCAGCTCTTCGGCGAAAGAATGTATATCTCCAATGCAACCGGATGCTCCTCCATCTGGGGTGGCTCCGCTCCTGCAACTCCCTATACCGTAAACAACGCAACCGGCAGAGGTCCTGCTTGGGCAAACTCTCTCTTTGAAGACAATGCCGAGCACGGTCTTGGTATTCACCTCGGTCAGAAGACCATTCGTGAAAAGCTGATCGGTTATGTTGAAAAGTTCCTTGAAACCGTGGAAGATGCCGATAAGAAGGCAATCGTTCAGAAGTATCTTGATACCAAAGACAACGGTGCCGAAAACGAACAGGCAACCAAGGATCTTGTGGCGATGATGGAAGCTTGCCCCTGCCAGAACGAATGGAAAGAAAAGATCCTTGCTGAAAAGGATTATCTCTCCAAGAAATCCATTTGGATCTTCGGTGGCGACGGCTGGGCATACGACATCGGCTTTGGCGGTTTGGATCACGTGCTCGCAAGCGGCGAGGATGTGAACGTGATGGTATTTGATACCGAAGTTTACTCCAACACCGGCGGTCAGGCATCCAAGGCATCCAACATCGGTCAGGTGGCTCAGTTTGCTGCTGCAGGTAAGGGCATCTCCAAGAAGAACCTTGCTGAAATTGCAATGAGCTATGGCTATGTTTATGTGGCTCAGGTGGCAATGGGCGCTGATATGAACCAGCTCCTCAAAGCACTCACCGAAGCAGAAGCTTATCCCGGACCTTCCTTGATTATCGGCTACGCTCCCTGCGAAATGCACGGTATTAAGGGCACCATGGCAAACTGCCAGGTGGAAATGAAGAAGGCAGTGGAAGCCGGCTATTGGCAGATGTTCCGCTACAATCCCGTAGCAGAAGGCAAGAAGCTGATCGTGGATTCCAAGGCACCCTCCGCTTCCTACCAAGACTTCATCAAGAACGAAAACCGCTATGCGAGATTGATGAAGCAGAATCCCGAAAGAGCAGAAAAACTCTTCGAATTGGCAGAAATTGCCGCTGCAGAAAAGTATCAGAAGCTCACCAAGCTCGAAAAGCTCTACGGCGAAGAATAATCAAAAAAAACAACCTCGGCAAATGCCGAGGTTGTTTTCTTTTTCTTTTTGGATGGGTAAAAAAAAGAACCGCAAGAAGCGGTTCTTTTGATTTATGCAGTTGGTTCCTCGGGGGGAGGGGTGAATACGGGAATGGTGGCGGGATCCACCGGAGGAGAGGGCGGGAAGGAATGGAATAAAAACGAGGGGGATTCGCCCGTGAAAGTTAAAACATTGGCGCCATAGGCGGCAACAGATTCGGAATAGGTGAAGCAATTCATTTTTTCGGCATAGAAATCAGCGGGGAGATAAAGCACCTCGTCTTTTAAAAAAGCAGGCGCTTTGAGCGATACTGCCTGACCATTGATCACGGCTTCTTCGCTTCCTAAATAGAAGGTGGCATATTCGCCGCTGGAAGGAATGAGAAACGAGCGGGTGATATGATCGCCAAACTGACTGATTGCCATATATTCCTCGAGTTTGGTTACGGGAAGATACACATTTTGATTGAAAAATACTTCCTCGGGCTCGAGAATAGCATCCTCCTTGCGCTCACCCTCGGTGAAAAGATAGAGGGGGAGGGCTTGATCGGCATCTGAGGGGCGATTGGAAATGGAAAGGGCAACCCAAATCCAATATGCGAAAACAAACACAAGCGAAAGAATAAAGCTCAAACGGAAGAGCATTTTTCTTCTTCTGCGGCGAAGGGCGGCGCGATGCGCTTTTTCTTCGGCAAGGCGGCGCATTTCTTCCTTGCGCTTGGCTTGAAGGCGGCGCCTTTCTTCGGGAGAAAGCTGAGCTTTTTGCGCAGGG
>JAZOVP010000138.1:0-1016 GCA_045658765.1 Eubacteriales bacterium
CATTTACAGCATCAAAGGTGTAACACCAACATTCGTTTGCCAATCGCGTGGTCCGGCCGGAGGTATGGAAGCATACTATGTAAATGGACGCGTTCGCAGACTAACACTAGATGAAGGAAAACGAATCATGGGATTTCCGGAGGATTTTGTATTTCCAGTTCCGGAGTATCGGGCATTGGAGCAACTAGGCAATACAGTTGCAGTTCTAGTTTTAAAGGCGATTGCAAGGGAGATTGTGGGTACAGGAATCTTTGATGAAGAATAGGAAAAGTGCACTGCATTTGCTACAAAACTTTAGGCGCTTTTACCGCTATACGCTTTATAGTTGACGGAGTATATTAAATGTACAAGGTTGAATTACTCCAAGACTCTTTGTTCAGATCCAATCCAGAACCCTCGCGCCGTCCAAACCAAAATCGGCGCGGTCTTCGATCGAACTAGATAAGGTATTTTTACAGAGGCAGTGGGTTCTTCCACTGCCTCTGTTTCTGTCTCTGGGCTTCACTTCCAACGGTTGGCTTCATCCGGCTTCACACAGCCTCACTCAGTTTTCCCTCTTATTCTCTTCCTTTCAAAAAAGGAAAAAAGAAAGAAAACAACACAGAACCACCCTCATCCGGCCCTTAAAAAGCGGAAAAGAAAAGCGAAAACCCTTTATTTACAAGGAAAAAGGGCAAGCGCAGACACAGAACCAGCTTCAACTCTGCGAATGCATCTGGATCCTAGCTTGGGTGAGAAGAAGGAAAAAAGGGAAGAAAACGAGGTGAACCCATTGGGCCCGTGGAGGGCCCGAAAGGGTCACCTCGGAAAGAGGGAAAAGGGACAAAAAAGAAGGAAAAGAGGGAAAAAGGAAGGGAGAAAAAAGGGAGAGAAAACTCGGAATAATGTGGAAAATGGATGATAATTTTTGATGGGAGAGTGTGAGGAGTTTGGATGGGATTTGAATATAGAGATTTCAATTAATTCGAATTAATCCGAGTTTTTGGGAATTAATCGGAGAAATTGGGAAAAACTCC
>JAZOVP010000139.1:0-1098 GCA_045658765.1 Eubacteriales bacterium
GTCAGAACGGAGGAATGGTAGACCATAAAGGAAACGTCCGTATTTTTGCAATGAACGTCAACCTCATAGCGTCCGCTCATCGATTTATCCTGCGTATAGCCTGTGATTTCAAAATCTATATTTCCGTATTTTTCATTTAAATATTCATAGACTTGCGTCTCGACCTTATCGGAAGCGGAAGCGCACGCAACGCCGCCGAGCAAAAGCCCCGATGATAAAAGGATCGCCGCAATTATTTTTGCGATTTTCATTGTGATACCAACCTTTCACAAGCTTCAAAGCATTTCGGATAAAACGATCTCCAATGCTGAAATCATGGTTTCCATCGGCATAAACGGGAAGTCCTCGCGCTGACCCTCCGCGTAAGGAACGTGGATGAATCCGATCTTCATATCCGCGCCTTCACGGTCTCTTTTTGCCAAGGAAGAATAGAGCAGATAATTGCAAATATATGTACCTGCGGAATAGGAATATTTCGCGGGGATCTCCGCCTTTTTCAAAGCAGCGAGAATCTGCTTTTCGTCAAAAGTCGAGAAGAAAGCGTTTGCGGAATCCGAAAGGATCGCTCTTTCCGCTTCGCTGTCTGCACTGCCGTCCGCATAAAGGCCATCGATATCCTTGATCGCGCCGCAAAGATTGATACCCACGCGTTCGATACGGATCGCACTCGCGCCCGCCGCCAGACCAACCATCAAAACGGCGTCAGGCTTCCATTCATTCCATACCTTTTCGATCTCAGGGAACGCACGGCTCCAGGATACGGGCAAAATGAGTTTTTTCATTTCATAATCTTCGGAAAAAGCCGGCGCCTGCACAGCGTCTCCCGAAGGATTTTTCGTATCGCCGCCAAAGGGCTCAAAGCCCGTCACGAGAATCTTCTTTTTCATAGAGCGCTCCTTTCCAATCGGATTTCGATACAAATTTGTGATTTCAAACAATCATTTGTTTAGAAAGCGTATAAGACCGACCTTGATTTTGAATGATATGAATAATGCATCGGTTTTTAATGAGTATACCATAGAAAGCCGAAAAAATCAAGCATTTTTCATTTTTTTGTCCCTTTTAACAGTTCTCGTTCGTTAGCATCCGCTTTTTTAT
>JAZOVP010000140.1:0-11017 GCA_045658765.1 Eubacteriales bacterium
GAATTTAAAATCGAAATCGCAGAAAGCACATTTTGAGCATTTTCCACTTGATAGGTTCCCAAAAGCGAAATCCGGATGTCGTTCCATTCTTTCCAATCAAAGCGCGTTCCGTGAAGCGAAATTTCCTTGATTTCAAGCCCGCACCGATCTACGGTGTAAAAATCAGAATTGCATTCTTTAGCAACATTTTGGATCACATCCCGCGCCTCTGTTTCTTTTCCGCAATAAAGCACAGGAATTTTTCTTTTAATGATCCCTGCTTTTTCCAATGCAATTTTAGGAAGGGTATCGCCCAAAAAAGCGGTGTGATCGAAGGCAATTCCCGTGATCACGGAAAGAATCGGCGTTTTGATGATATTGGTGGAATCAAGTCGACCGCCCATTCCGCATTCCAGCACCACAACCGTGCATCCCGCGCGTTTAAAGTATTCCATAGCAATGGCGGTGATGAGTTCAAATTCGGTTGGCTTTTCTTCCATTTGCTCGGCAAATGGGCGGATATATTCGGTGAGTGAAGCCAAAACCTTGTCGGGGATATCGATTCCATTCACCCTCATTCGCTCGTTGAAGCGCAGAATATAAGGGGAAGTATAGGTTCCCACTGTTTCTCCCGCTTCGATCAAAACCGAGGTGAGCATCGAGCAAAAGGATCCTTTTCCGTTGGTGCCTGCAACATGAATAAATCGCAGGGAATCCTGCGGGTTACCCATAAGGTCAAGAAGCGTTTTTGTGCGTTCAAGTCCGGGTTTGGATCCTTGCCAAAAATTTGAGTGTATGTATTCAAGGGCTTCGGAGTAGTTCATTTTTTTGATCCTTTTTGGTGGGTGATTCTGCAAAATTCGGAATTTTGAAACAAAAGATAAATCAAAAGTGCTTCAAGGGAGGCAATCAAAAGATAAAGCGGAATCCGCACCAAAACCGCGGCTCCGTAATAAGCATAAAGACCAATCGATTTTATCACCATAGAACCAATCAAATGTGCAGAAAAAGCAGAAATAATAATTTTGATCGGAAGGGGTTTCTTTTGCATGATTTTGGCGCAAAGCCCTGCAATGGCTCCAATCGATGCCGCCCCAAGGGTAACAAGAGGAGAAATGGCAAATGTTTGTGTGGAAAGTGCATAGCTAAGCACATCGGAAGCAATCCCAACAATCGCGCCCACTCCCGGTCCAAATAAAATCCCCGATAAAATGATAGGGAAGTTTTCAAAGGTGATTCGAAAAAGACCGTTTCCGAAATTCAAAAAGTTTTTGCAGAAAATGCCAACCACTATGCTCACCGCAGTTAGCATTGCAGCGGTTGTGAGTGTGGTAAGATGGATTTTTTGTTTTTTATTTTTTTGCATAAAAATTCCTCCTCTTCCGCGATTCTCCCATAGGGATACCGGAAAAGGAGGTAAAAACCTTTTTCGGCAGCGGGATGCGGAATCCAAACCGCAAGACGCTGTCTTTTCGTCCTTCAAACAACTCCCCGTTTCAAAGGCACTTAACGCTTGGATTCCTACTCTGGTTTATTTTTTTCTTAAGTTTTGAAAGAAACTTTTCAAAAGATGCTTCGACTCTTCGCTTAAAATCCCAAATTCAATTTCGGGTTTGTGATTGAAAGGAAATTCCGCGAGATTCAAAACGCTTCCCATAGCACCTGCTTTTGAATCTTCGGCACCAATATAAACTTTTTTGATTCTTGAGTTTATAATTGCGCCGGTGCACATTGGGCAGGGCTCAAGGGTAACATACATTTCGCATTGCCATAAACGCCAGCCCGAAAGTTTTTTGCAGGCCTTATCGATGGCAGATATTTCAGCGTGAAGAAGCGCATTTTTCTTTCTTTCACGAGCATTTCTGCCTCGTGCGATGATCTTTCCGTCTTTCACGATCACGCATCCAACCGGCACTTCTCCTTCGTCGAAAGCTTTTTGGGCTTCACGAAGGGCGGCCTTCATAAAAAACTCTTGCTGATTCATGGAGTTTCATGCGCCGCTTCGGCTGTGGCTTCAGATGGCGTTTCAGAATCCGAGGATTCTTCGGGTGGATTTTCGGGCTCTTTCTTATTATGATCATGCAAAGTACAATAGGAATTGTATGGTGATTGCACGCCGGAAGAATAACCGGGATAGGAGCCCGCAGGATAGGCATTGATAAAGTATGGCTGATTGGAAAGAAGGGAAGGAGTAATACCGCTCTCTAATTCCTGATAGGTATACTGCGAGTCAGTGATTGCGATGTTGGCGGTAAAGTTTCTCTTCACATTCAAAAGGGAATAATTTTGAGTTTGTTTGCATCCGGGACCTGCAATTCTTGCGGTGATATAGCAAAGCGGCACAGAAACGTGAATATCACAAGTTGCACTCGGCATATTGGATCTTGCGTAATATCCCGTTGCGGCTCGGTTGCCTCTTAAGTCTCTGCTGCAATTTGTGCCAATCAAAAGTCCTGAATCTTTGCAGTAGCTTCTCGTGATGAGGTTCTTTGTGAGTCCGTCGGAAAATCGTTTCACAGAGCCGGCATTGATAATATCTTCGTGCACCGCGGTCATCACCTTATCCCAAAGGAAGGTGGAAGCGGTGATCGAGCGCTGACCCGAGGTGAATCCCCAAAGGGATTTCGGATTGTCGTAGCCAACCCAGCAAGCAGCGGTGTAATACGGAGTGTAGCCGCAGAAGTAAAGGTCGTAGTTGTTGTTGGTCGTACCGGTTTTTCCCGCAACATCAACCTTTCGTCTGAGGGTAACCGCAGTACCCGTACCGGAAGTAACAACCTCCTCCATAAGCTTTGTCATTGCGGCGCAGGTATCTTCGCTCAGAATCACTTCGGTGGTGGAGTAAGTGTTGTCTAAAATAATATTTCCTGCAGAATCAAGAACCTTGGTATAGGTTTTCGGATCGTTGTATACACCGTTGTTTGCAATGGCAGCGTATGCCGCACACATATCGCGATTGGTAACCCCCTTGGTGAAACCGCCAAGTGCGAGCGGGGCATAGTCATTATCAGAATCCACAAGGGTAGAAAGGCGATATTTTTGGGTAAGGAATTCATAGGAAGTGCTTGTGCCAAGCATATCCACAATCTTCACCGCGATGGTATTTTTGGAGTTTCTCACCGCATGGGAAACGGTAACAAGACCTTCAAAAATATTATCATGGTTGTTTGGCCAAGTGGATCCATCTTCTTTGATTTCAAAGGGAATATCGTCAATCACAGAGGAATAGTTGATCAGTCCTTTTTCCAGTGCAATCGAGTATGCACTCAAGGGCTTGATGGAAGATCCGGGCTGGCGGGCTGCCATTGTGGCACGGTTAAAGCCAAGCGGTTTTTTCTCGCCTCTGCCACCGTGAATGGCAACAATATTGCCGGTATATTGATCCATGATCGTCATAGCGGATTGCACCTGCACACCCGTACCGTGAGAGGGGAACATGGAGTCATCTGCGTAAATCTGATCAAGTTTTCCCTGTATTTTGCGATCAATGGTGGTATAGATCTGCAAACCGCCGCTATAAAGAAGATTCTTTGCGGTTTGGTCGTCGTAATTATAGGTGGTTTTTAAATCATCAATGATATCGAAGATTAAAGTGTCCACAAACCAGCTATGCACCGTGCTTGCGGTTTGGTCTTCGGTGCCGCGCACCAAAACAAGATCGGCTTCTTTTGCGGCGCGAATCTCTTCGATGGTATAGGTCTTTTCGATGTTGGTATTGTTATACATTTCATTGAGTACCACATCGCGTCGCAAGTTATTTTCTTCGGGGTCATTGATCGGATCGTATTTTGAGGGGTTCTGGGGAATGGAAGCCAGTGCGGCGCATTCCACAAGAGTCAATTCCGAAACTTCTTTTCCGAAATATTCGTATGCCGCGGCAGAAACACCATAGCATCCTTTCGAGAGATAAATGGTGTTTAAATACATTTCCAAAATTTCAGGTTTTGATCTTTTGCTTTCCAGATTGAGTGCGCGCAAAATTTCCTGAATCTTTCTTTGAATGGTAACATCATCCTCGCCCGTAACATTTTTAATGAGCTGCTGGGTGATGGTGGAACCACCGTAGGAATCGTTGCCGGATGCAAATTGCAAAATCGCACCAACGGTTCTTCTGATATCGATGCCTTTATGATTGAAAAAGCGCTTATCTTCAATGGAAACAAAGGCATTAATGAGATCTTCCGGCATTTCTTCATAAGAAACCCACATGCGGTTTTCCGTGCCGTGGATGCGCTCATCCTCCCATTCCACCCATTCAGTGGAACCGTCTTCTTTTTTGTTTTCATAGTAAAGGAAGGTGGTGAGGTTTGAGTCGGTTTTTAAGTTATCAATATCATAAACAGGATCCACATAGTTTTTGATATAAACCACCAAAGCACAAGCCACTGCAGAACCGGTAATGATTCCGATCAGAAGCACAGTAAGAAAAATATTCAGAGCATAGGTAACAATCTTACCCGCGTATTTACTCAAGGTAAGAAGAACTCGCGCCAAAACTTTTTTTCCAAGCAAAACATATTCGTTTTCTTGTTTGTTTTGCGAAGGGGAAGGACGCTTTGTTTTCGGCGGTATTTTCTTTTTCTGCTCGTTTGGTCTTTTTTCTTTATTTTCCATAATATCTCCTGATATATGAAGTTAAAAACATTTAACGGATCCCAATGTTTTCCTCGCCCATAAGATCGGAAAGTTCTTTATAGATCGTTGGGGTGAGGGCAATTCCCAGTTCCGCAGAACCAAAAAGCTTTTCGGTGTCGCGGTAATAGAAATAGCATGGGGTTTGCCCGGGGAAAATTCGGATCAGAGCCAAAGCTCTTTTCTCTATTTTACTCCCTTTTGTGTCGAAACGCAAGAATATTTTGGAAACAGATTGAAAATTTAAGCCATCTTTGGCGTTCTTTTTCAGGCCCGTTTCCTCGCTTTTCTGATTTTGAATCTTCTCCTTGGCTTCTTCGGGCAAAAGAATGCGATCGGCGAGGATTTTGATTTCATCGTCCTTGGTATTGATTCTGCCCTGAATGGCAACCACAGTATCTTCTTGCAAACGAGAGGAAGCGTTTTCAAGCACCTTGGGAAATAGAATCACTTCGCAAGAGCCGGTCATATCTTCCGCGCGCACAAATGCCATTTTTCCGCCGCTTCTCACTTGCTTTAAGGTGATATCGGCAACGAGCGCAAGAATGATAACCGATTGCGAATCCTGAAATTGATCGGGATCGGTTCGGAAAGAAAGAATTTCAGAAGCGCCGATTTTTTCCGAAAGGGCTCTGAAACTTTGAAGGGGATGCCCCGAAAGATAAACTCCGCAAACACTTTTTTCGCCCTTCAATCGTTGGGCTTCGGTGAAATCGGGAACATTCGGAAATTCTTCTTTTTTAGGCACTTCCTGCTCCGGCGCACTGTCAAACAAACTCATCTGTCCGGGCATCACACTGCGCTGCGAAATGCTAGCCGCAGAAAGGGTGGATTCGAGCACCGCCAAAAGCTGAGGGCGGGTTGCACCGAGCGAATCAAATGCGCCGGAAAGCACAAGACTTTCTGCCGCCTTTCGATTGATTCCTTGTCCTCTCATTCGTTCAATAAAATCATAAAACGAAGTAAAGGGAACACGGCTTCTTTGGGCGAAAATATTCTGAATCAAGGATTCGCCAACATTCTTAATCCCAACAAGGCCAAAGCGAAGTCCGTCTTTTTCCACAGAGAAGGAAAAACTGCTTTTATTGATATCGGGTGGAAGAATCGCAATTCCCATCCTCTGACATTCCGAGAAATAGAAAGCGTATTTTTCACTGCCGAGCTGATTGGTAAGCATTGCCGCCATATATTCCTTCGGGAATTTGCATTTTAAATAGGCGGTTTGATAGCTCAAAAGGGCATAAGCGGCCGCGTGGGATTTGTTGAAAGCATATTCGGCGAATTTATCCATATCGTCAAATACTTTTTTCGCCTTTTCTTCGGGAATTCCCGCGGCAATCGCGCCGGTGCATTCTATGGTGCCGTCGTCAAGGCGCGATCCATATAAAAATGCCTGACGCTCTTTTTCCATCACGTCTTTCTTCTTTTTCGACATCGCGCGGCGCACAATATCTGCTTTGCCGAAGGAATATCCCGCAAGATTGCGGAAAATTTCCATAACTTGCTCTTGATAAACAATGCAACCGTGAGTGGAGCCCAAAATGGGGGAGAGTTCGGGGATTTCGTGGGTGCGAATGCCTTTTCTTCGATTTTCCAAAAAGCGCGGAATCGAATCTTTTGGGCCGGGGCGATAGAGCGCGATGGCGGCGGTAATATCGTCGATCGATTCGGGCTTCATTTGAAGCATCAAACTCTTCATACCGCTCGATTCGATTTGAAACATTCCCGCAGTTTCCCCGCGCGAGATCATCTGAAAAGTTTCCCTGTCGTCAAGAGGGATTGAGTGAATATCAAAATCGGGAGTGTGATTTCGAATTTGAGAAACCGCATCGCGAATCACTGTCAAAAATCGAAGTCCTAAAAAGTCGATTTTCAGTAGCCCGAAATCTGCAATTTCGTTCATTGTGAATTGAACCACTCTCGTTCCGCTATTCACGGCAAGGGGAACATAGTGGGCAACGGGCTGATCCGTTAAAACAACCCCCGCCGCGTGAACGGAAGCATTTCGCGGCATACCTTCAAGTGCTCTTGCAATTTCAAGGAGTTTTTTGTTTTCGGGCTCTTCGGAAAGTTTTTTGAGTTCTGCATCTCCCGCGATTGCTCGGTCGATGGTCATTTCCAAAAAGTGAGGAATTCGTTTTGCAATTTTATCCACCGCGTTATAAGGAAGTCCCATCACTCTGCCAACATCGCGCACCGCCGCACGTGCCGCCATTGTGCTGAAGGTAACAATTTGCGCCACGTGATCTTCGCCGTATTTTTTTGTTACGTATTCAATCACTTCGTGTCTGCGATCTTTGCAGAAATCAATATCAAAATCGGGCATGGAAACGCGTTCGGGATTTAAAAAGCGCTCAAAAATAAGCCCTTTTTCCAAGGGATCAAGTTCCGTGATTTCAAGGCACCAAGCTGCAAGACTTCCCGCGCCGCTTCCTCTGCCGGGTCCAACATAAATATCACTTTGTTTTGCAAATCTAACAAAATCCGAAACAATCAAAAAATAGTCGCAAAAGCCCATTTTTTCAATCGTTTCCAATTCAAAAAAGAGCCGCTTTTGATATTCTTCGCGATTTTCGATCTTATTTTGCGCAATTCTTCTTTCAAGGCCTTCAAGGGCAACTTTTCTAAGGTATTCCGAGGAAGGGAGATCGAGATCGTTTTTAAATTTCGGAAGATGAGCTTGTGAAAAATCAAATTCGAGATTGCAGCGTTTTGCAATGCGAGCGGTGTTTAAAATGGCTTCGGGATGTTTATGAAAGAGCGAAGCCATTTCCTCGGTGGATTTTAAATAAAATTCTTCCGTTTCGAATTTCATTCGGTTTTCATCCTGCAAGGTTTTGCCCGTTTGAATGCAAAGCAGAATATCGTGGCTTTCGGCATCTTCTTTGGTAAGATAATGCACATCGTTCGTGGCAACAAGCGGGATGGAAAGCTTTTCGGAAAGGGAATAGAGGGCAGAATTCACCCGAATTTGATCGGGAATTGAGTGATCCTGCACTTCAAGGAAAAAGGAATCCTTTCCGAAAATCGATTGAAACTCCTTGGCAGTTTCTTCTGCGCCGGAAAGATCACCCGATAAAATTTGCTGGGGAATTTTTCCCGCAAGGCAGGCAGAAAGCGCGATCAAGCCCTCATGATGCTTGGCAAGGGATTCCATATCCACTCTCGGCTTCTGATAAAAACCTTCGGTATAAGAGGCAGTAACGAGCTGAATAAGATTGCGATAACCCACCATATTTTCGCAAAGCAAAACAAGGTGGTGATATTCGCGGTCGATCGCGGGATCTTTATCTTTCATGGATCGAGGAGCCACATAAACTTCGCAACCAATCACAGGATGAATGCCTTCTTTTTTTGCCGCCTTATAAAAAGCAACAATTCCATAAATCACACCGTGATCGGTAATGGCAACGCTCTTTTGCCCCAATTCTTTTGCGCGCTGAAAAACACGGTCGATGCGACAAGCACCGTCCAGAAGAGAATATTCAGTGTGCAAATGAAGGTGAACAAAATCTTCTCGTTCCATAGAAATTCCTTTGACAGAATGAAAATTATGTAATATAATATTACCTACTTTAGATTATACCATATCAGAATGAAAAATTCAACTGTTTTTGGAGTCAACTTATGAGAGAAGAAATGATTCGTTTCGAAAGTTTTGATCTTTCGGGCTCCGGCTTTGTTCGGCCGAGTGCAGTCCTTAGGCGCTTTCAGCAGATTGCGCGCGATGATCTGCTTTCCTTGGGCGTTTCTTATCAGGCAATGCGCGAAAAAGGCCAAGCGTTTGTGGTGTCAAGAATGGCGCTTCAATTCGAGCGCCCCGTGGTAGGCGAGGTTCCCCTCAAGCTTGTTACCGCCGCAAATCCATCCCATGGAGCCACTTTTCCGCGTTCCTTTTTGCTATCCGATGAAACGGGAGTGGTTGCCCGCGCAATGAGCCAGTGGGCGCTTCTTGATTTTGAAAAAAGAGCGCTTCTTCGCGCTTCTGCTTTTTCTTGGGATCTGCCATCATTTCCCGATCTTTCCGATGGGCTTTCCTGTGAGCGCCTTGCAAAGCCAAGAGATGCCGCGCCGATCGATACCGATTATCGGCGAGTGTATCCTTCCATGCTCGATCAAAATTGCCATTTGAATAATTGCAATTATGCCGATCTTGCCACCGATCTGATTCCGCACGGAAAAGGGGAAGTGAAGGAGCTTCAAATTTCCTTTCAGCGCGAGGCAAAGCTTGGCGAAACCCTTCTTATTTCCCGCTATGATGAGGAAGAGGGCTATTTGGTTTCGGGCACCTTTTCCGATCGTGATGAAACCTGCTTTTTGTGCAAGATAAAATTATTTGAGGATTGATATGTTTCACTTACTGAAAGAAGAAAAAAAAGCCCGTCGCGGTGAATTTAAAACCGTTCACGGCACCATCCAAACCCCTGCTTTTATGAATGTGGGCACGAGTGCGGCCATTAAAGGCGGAATTGCGGCAGACGATTTGGAAAATTTAAAATGTCAGATCGAACTTTCCAATACCTATCATTTGCACGTTCGTCCCGGAGATGAAGTGATCCGCGAAATGGGCGGACTTCATCGCTTCATGAATTGGAATAAGCCCATTCTCACCGATAGCGGCGGATTTCAGGTGTTTTCCCTTGCCGCCCTTAATAAAATCGATGATAACGGAGTAACCTTCCAAAGCCATATCGATGGCAAGCGCATCTTCATGGGCCCCGAAGAAAGCATGCAAATTCAAAGCAATCTTGGCTCCACCGTTGCCATGGCATTCGATCAGTGCATCGGAAACCCCGCAAGCTATGAGGAAGCCCGTATTGCCTCCGAGCGCACAATCGCATGGCTTGAAAGATGCAAAAAAGAAATGAAGCGCCTCAATTCGCTTCCCGAAACGGTAAATCCGAATCAGCTTTTATTTGGCATCAATCAAGGATCGGTTTATGCCGATCTTCGTATCGATAATATGAAAAGAATTGCCGAGCTTGATCTTGATGGCTATGCCATCGGAGGTCTTGCGGTTGGCGAAAGTGCCGAAACAATGTATGAAATTATCGAAGCGGTTGAACCCTATGCCCCTCGGGATAAGATTCGCTATCTTATGGGGGTTGGCACTTGCGAAAATATTATCGAAGCGGTTTGGCGCGGAGTGGATTTGTTTGATTGTGTTATGCCCAGCCGCAATGCCCGCCACGGCCATCTTTGCACCCATGCCGGCATCATCAATCTAAACAACAATCGCTATGAGCGCGATCCTTTGCCGATCGATCCCGAATGTGATTGCCCCGTGTGCCGCCGCTATTCGCGCGCTTATATCCGCCATCTTTTAAAGGCAAAAGAAGCGCTCGGTCAGCGCCTTGCGGTAATGCACAATCTTTATTTTTACAACAATTTGATGGAGGATATTCGAGCTGCTCTCGATGAAGGCAGATTCGAAGAATTCCGTGCTGAAAATTCCAAAAAATTAGGCACCCGTATCAAATAAGGAGAACTATGGAAGAAAGAATTGAATTGGTTGCTACCTGTCTTTTCGGCCTTGAAAAATTTCTTGGCGAAGAAATCGAATCTCTCGGCTATGAGAGGGTAGAAACCACCGATGGCAGAATTGTTTTTCGCGGTCCGCTATCGGCGATTGCACGCGCAAATATCTTTCTTCGCTTTGCGGAAAAAGTATATATCAAAATGGGTTCTTTTGAAGCCAGAAGCTTTGAAGAACTTTTTCAGGGAGTGAAAAATCTTCCATGGGAGCGCTGGATCGGCCCGGATGATGCATTTCCTGTGAAAGGTCATTCCATTCGCTCGGATCTTTATAGCATTCCCGATATGCAAAAGATCGTGAAAAAAGCGGTGGTCGATCGCCTTTCCGCCGAATACGGAGTTTCTTGGTTTTCCGAAGAGGGAACCCGTATGCAAATTGAGTTTTTTATGCTCAACAATCGCGTTCAGCTCCTTCTAGACACCTCGGGTGCCCCTCTTTATAAAAGGGGATACCGCAAAGAAACGGGCGAAGCCCCCATCCGCGAAACCCTTGCTGCCGCTCTTTGCAAAATTGCAAGGCCTCGCGAGGATGTGCTTTTTTGGGATCCTTTTTGCGGAAGCGGTACGATTCCGATTGAAGCTGCCATGATGATGAATTCGGTTGCCCCCGGCTCGTTTCGTTCTTTTCTTGCAGAAGATTTTTTGGATCTTCCCGAATCGATCTGGAATGAGGCGCGGCAAGAAGCACGTGATCTTAGAAAAAATTCAAAATTCGAAGCATTTGCAAGCGATATCGATCCGAAAATGGTGGAAATGGCAAAAATCAATGCTGCTTCCGCAGGGGTATCCGAATCGATCCGATTTTTCCCCAAAAACGCACTCGGAATCGAAACGCAAGGAAGAAAAGGAACCGTTGTTTGCAATCCGCCAT
>JAZOVP010000141.1:0-2085 GCA_045658765.1 Eubacteriales bacterium
GGAAGAGCTTTAGCGGGAGGTTATTATGAATGATGTTGCAATAGGCCGGGGCCAATTCCTTGATCAGTCGGTTTACGTTCATTTGAGGTATATTTGGATTATTGATATGTTTGGAATCGCTCATTTTTTATTCACTCCCAATTTTTGATCAATTTTTTTGATTTTTTCTCTGAGTTCTTCAATCATGTCCACATAGCTTACTTTTTTTGAAAGTTCCGTTTGAATTTGCTTTTTACGGCTTGATAAATCTTCAAAATTTTGAACGAGCTTTTCTATATGCAAGGACAGATTATCAAGAAAATGGTCAACACGGGTCAGGTTTCCTACTTCGGTGTCACCAAGCTCTACGTAATATCGTCCCTCTTTTTGCAACCATATAAACGGTTTTTCCCTTCTCATATTGGCCGGCAAAATGATTTGAAAACCGCGATACGTTAAGAGCGGATGCTCCGACCCGTTCAATTCGTTTGCGCGAACCTCCCGAAAGATCGTTTCTCTCAAGCCCTTTCGAACCGTTGCTTCCACTTTCTTTTCGGCAGCTGTCCTCGGAATTGGTAGAGCGCGAAGGTACTCAATGTAAAACGCATGGTCTTGCTTTGATTTTTTAATCAAGTCCTTTTGACGATCGATTTTCGCTGGTAATTCTCGCAGTTCTTTTTCCAGATTGAGGCGGGTTTCAATTGTTTTTTGTTGCAGAGTCAGGTAACGGGAAAGCTCATTTGCTGTTTCCACCCGTTTTTTTACAAGGGGATTTCCTACGGCAAGCGCTTTCACCTCCGCATAGTTTAGAACCGTGTCTTCAATATCCGTTCCGCTTCGCTCCGTGTATGAGCCGGAAAGAAGACCTGTGATAAATCTCTGTTTGGTTTCCAAGAGCTGCCAGGAATAAGCATCGAAGCTTCCTTCGGTAATGTACCGATAGATCTCCACTTTTTCGTTTTCGTTGCCTTGACGCAGGATTCGCCCTTCGCGCTGAGTCATATCCGCCGGTCTCCACGGTACGTCAAGGTGGTGGATCGCAATCAATTTGTTTTGCACGTTTACCCCAAGACCCAATTTGAAGGTGGACCCGATCAGAACGCGTACAACTCCCTTGCGCATGGAATCGAAAAGCTCGTTTCTCTTTTTTTCACTTGCGGCATCGTGAATATAGGAAATTTCGTGGGGAGGTACCCCCATATTGACCAGCAGTGTCTTAACCTCGTCGTAAATATTGAAGCCGCTTTTCGGCGTAGAGATGTCGCAGAAGATCAATTGCGTTCCTTCTGTTTTTTGATAGATACGAAATACGTTTTCGGCACATCGCATTACTTTGGATTGAATTGAAAAGCCGCTGCTTGGAGAAACAAGTCGAAGATCCAATGCTGCTTTTCGTCCGTCGGTTGTGATTTTTAGCATATTGTCCATTGTTCTTTGAACATGCCCTTTCCTTACGGCATCCGCTCGCTTTGAAATATCCTGCAAATAATCGGAAAAATCCTTCGTTTTTCCGATCAAGGCATCGGAGTATCCGCTAAATTCGGGGATTCCGTTTGATTCGTCGGCATGGTGAAAATCCGCAATTTGCGAAAACAGAGTCGTAAGCTCGGGAAGATTGTGAAATTTTGAAAACCGTGTTGCCAAACGGTAACTTGAGGTATCTACGTCAATTTCGAATTCTGTTACACGTTCGGCAAACATTCCGATCCAACTGTCAAAGTTTTGCAGATCCAAAAGGCCTAATTCGCCATTTTGCAGGTATTTTTGCATAACAAATGCATCCGTTATGGAATTGGTGATGGGAGTGCCGGTGGCCATGATGACACCACCTCCGTTTTTTTGCACCAAACGAACCTTGTTTAGCATATCGGTGCATTTTTTGCTTCCTCCGCTTTTGATTCCCAAAACGTGATCTGCTTTTGTCTCAATGGGAACGTTTTTATAGTTGTGTGCTTCATCCACAAAAAGACGAGTAATTCCGAGATTGTCAAAATAAATCTCATAGGAGAGCATATTCAATGCTACCGAAAGCTCCGATAACTGCTTTGTAATTTTTTCCTCATGTTTTTTGAGTCCGCGGGTGTTTTTATTTGCATCTTCCGCTAT
>JAZOVP010000142.1:0-38825 GCA_045658765.1 Eubacteriales bacterium
AAAGAGTCAACATTCTGGGAAAGAACCTGAATGCCTTCTTCTGCCTGATCCATTCTCTTCTTGCCTTCGAAAGCAAAGGGCTTGGTTACGATACCGATGGTAAGGATACCGAGTTCTTTTGCGATTTTGGCAACAACGGGAGCTGCACCGGTACCGGTACCGCCACCCATACCGGCAGTGATAAATACCATATCAGCGCCCTTGAGTGCTTCGGTGATTTCTTCGGTGCTTTCTTCAGCTGCCTGCTTACCGATGGCAGGATTTGCGCCTGCGCCCTTGCCTTTGGTGGTTCTTTCGCCGATGGCAAGCTGCTTGGGTGCCTGAGTGGCAGCCAAGGTCATGCGGTCGGTATTGAGGGCGATGAATTCAACTCCGCGAACATTGGACTGAATCATACGCTTTACGGTGTTGTTTCCGCCACCGCCAACACCTACAACTTTAATATTCACTACACTTTCGTAGTTCGGATCCATTTCGTAAGACATTTGGTCTTCCTCCTGTATTTTCATTTTTCTTCTTTTCTATTTTTGATCTACAAAATTAGCAGAGAAATCTACTCTTAAAACATATTGTAAAACTTTTTTTCAAGTTTTGCAATACCTTTTTGCAAAAAAGTGTAAATTTTCTCGTTTTTTCATCAAATTTGGTCGTTTTGCTTCACATAAGCATTATTGGGATTAGAAATATCAATTCTTCCCGTGGTTTCCGATCCAAGATCTTCCACAACGGCCAGAATCATGCTGAGTTTTAAATCAAAATCTTCATGATCGCCGAGCAAAACTTCAAATCGATCCAAATAATTCAGTTTTAAATTGAATTGATCGCTTGCATTGATTTCTTTAATATCTCCGAGCATTTTTTTGCGCTCGAGGGTTTCGATCAGCAAAGTGAGGATTTCGGAAGTATCTTCGTCAATAAAAGTGATCTTTTCGCCAACCACACAGCGGCTAATATCCCCTACCGAAAGACGGATGCGCGGGATATTGGTGGGCTTTGTTTCTTTGGCAAGCACATTCAAATCGCGATCCACAGCATACAGTTCCTGACCGAGAGAAACGGAAAATTCACCAAAATCTTCGGTGAAACTGATTTTCACCGTATCGGGAAGATCGTATTTGATTTGAACATCCACAAGATAAGGAAATTCCTCTTCTACTGCAGTGGCAATTTGATTTTTTGGGATTTTATAAAGAGGGGTTTCTTTTTCAATCCCGCAAACCTCAAGAATTTTTTCGCTTGGATAGAGCGAGGTTTCTTGGAGGGTAACTTTTTTTACCACAAAATAATTTTCCAAGGCAAAATAGGCGCAAGTTCCGAGTAAAACAAAGACTAAAATGCCGAGAAAAACATAACGGCGTATTTTTTTGGCTTTTCTTTTTTTTGCAAAAGCGGAAAGTTCTTCGGCCATTTGCTTTTCTCCTTATTTTGTGATCTTTTTAATTTCTCTCCAAATGATGCCGGTGGCATCGGGATGAGCAAGCTTTTTCATATTTTCGCTCATTTGGCGCTGCTTTTCCTCGGAAGATAAAATTTCCGAGGCGGTTTGGATCAGTTTTTCCGCGGTGAGATCTTTTTCTTCGATCAGCACAGCGGCGCCTTTTTCATGATATACCAAGGCGTTTTTATATTGATGATTATCGGTTACATTCGGCGAAGGAATGAGGATCGCGGGCTTTCCGAGGAAAGATAGTTCAGAAAGGGTGATCGCGCCTGCTCTGCAGATCACAAGATCTGCCGCCGCCATTTGCTTGGGCATATCATAGATATAATCGGAAAATTTCACATTGCCGAAACGGCAAATCTTTTCCTTCTTTTCTTTTTCCATATAGGATTCATATTCGCGAGTACCGAATGCATGGGTATGGAAGATCGGCTTTTTCGCGGAATAATTTTTTGCCATTTCAAAAACGGTTTCATTGATCGCCTTTGCGCCCAAAGAACCGCCATAAGAAAGAACAAAGGGAGCGCTGATGCCGAGTTCACTTCTCGCCTTTTGGCGGGATACAGTTTCCATTTCGGGATTCACGGGATTTCCGCTCACAACTGTTTTTTCTTTTTTGCATGGTAAATATTCTCTTGATTTTTCAAACGAAATGCAAACTCTGTCTACCAAGGTGGAAAGTTTTCTTGTGGTAAGACCGGGAAAGGCATTTTGCTCATGAATCAAAGTGGGAATTCCAAGCTTGGAAGCGGCACGAAGCACGGGCCAAGACACATATCCGCCGGTGCCGATCACAACATCGGGACGAAATTCGCGCAGGATCTTTTTGGCTTTGCCAACACTGGCAATGGCAAGATATGCCGCTTTGATATTTTCGGCGGAAAGTTTTCTTTTGAATCCTTTCACTTCCACATGGCGAATTTCAAAGCCCTCCTTGGCAACCAAACGATTTTCCATACCGCCGGGAGTGCCAACAAAAAGGATTTGGCTTTTTGGATCTTCTTTTAAAATTTTCTTTGCAATGGATAATGCGGGATTGATATGACCTGCGGTACCGCCACCGCTTAAAACTGCTTTCACTCAAAAACCTCCGAGTTTATGTCTTTTCGATATAAGAGAATTTCGATACGTTCAAAACAACGCCCATTTCAATCATAAAGAAGATCAAAGAGGAGCCGCCGTAGCTGAAGAATGGGAGAGACACGCCGGTACTGGGTAAAGTGCCCGATACCACCGCAATATTCAAAAATACCTGAATTCCGATCTGACAAATAATTCCCATCACAAGAAGCGAGGAAAATTTAGACGGAGCATTTTTTGCAATATAAAAGCCCCTCCAGATCAAAAGCAGAAACAAAATGATCACTGCCACTGCAAAAACAAAGCCCATTTCTTCGCAGATTACGGCGAAGATATAGTCGTTTTGCGGTTCGGGCAAATACAGATGCTTTTGCTTGGATGCGCCGAGTCCAACTCCCCAAAGTCCGCCCGATCCGATGGCATACAAGCTTTGAAGCGGCTGCCAACCGGTGGTTTGGATATTGGCTTCGGGATGGAGCCAAGCATCGATTCGGGATTGACCATGGCTTGTGAACAAAATAATGCCGAGCATTCCAAGGCCAACAAGAGCAATCGCCCAAATGAGAACTCCCTTTTTCACTCCGCCCAAATACATCATGGCAAAAATCAATACCAAAATGATGATGGTTGCAGAAAGGTGGGGCTGAAGAATGAGCGGTGCCGCAATGATAATGCCAATCAGAGCAAACGGAAGCACACCGAACTTCATCGTTCGGATCAGATCCCGACCTTTGGTTTCAAGCCACACAATATAGGTGGAAAGAAGCACAATCACCGCGAACTTCATAAGTTCCGACGGCTGGAAGGAAAAGGGGCCGATATAAATCCATCGACGAGCGCCGTTGGCATCTGTGCCGAAGAAGAATACGAGCCAAAGCATAAGATAGGAGATGCCAAAAAGCGGAACGGCGAGTTTTTTCAAGATCAGATAGTCGAGCCATTTTACCACACCGAGCATCACCACAATAGATACAACCACCCAAGCAAGCTGACGCTTGATGAAAAAGTAACTGCTGTTGTATTTATGCCCTGCATAAACATAACTCGAAGAAAACACGAAAATGGTGCCGATGGTAAGAAGAATCATCAAAAGCAGCGCAAACGGCCAGTCGATCCCTGCACGAAGGCGCTGAACCTGATTTTTCTTGCGAGCGGGTAAAAGAGCTTTTTTCTTTGTTTTTTTTGCAGGAACTTCTTCTTGTTCCCGAACTGATTTTTTTGCCATAAAAACTCCTTTCCCTTTTTTTACTGAAATTTAGAGAACAAACGAAATATATGCCAGTGCCGAAAGAAGCGCCGTAACAAGGCAAGAAACCGATACGATTCGCGGTTCTTTCCAGCCGAGCATTTCAAGATGATGGTGGAACGGTGCCATACGGAAAATACGTTTTCCCGTTGTTTTAAACGAAAACACCTGAAGCACAACAGAAAGCGCTTCCCAAAGATAAACAAAACCAACAAATAAAATCACAAGCGGCATATCCAGCCAAAAAGCCGCACCTGCTACCGCACCGCCTAAAAAGAGCGAGCCGGTATCGCCCATGAAAATGCGGGCGGGATAAAGATTATAGATCAAAAAGCCGATCATACCGCCTACTACCGAGGAGAAAAGAAGCGACATTTCCGCCTTGTTTGCTAAAATTGCAACAACACCAAAGAAGGTGAATACCACAAGAGTGGTGCCGCCTGCAAGGCCATCGATTCCATCGGTGAGATTCACGGAATTCACCACAAGCACCAAAAAGATAGCGGCGAATACGCAATAGAAAACGCCGAGCTCCAAGCGAAAATCGGTGAACGGAAGCTGAAGAGAGGTGCTCAAGGAATCTTTCATGGAATAAAGGAAGAGTGCGGCAATCGCAAATTGGAAAATCAGCTTCTGGCCTGCCGTGAGCCCTTTATTTTGCTTTTTCACAAATTTCACAAAATCATCGATAAAGCCAACCGCGCCGTAAAGAAGCATCATCACAAAAACTTTTAAAAGCTTTGTGTCCCCTCCTTTTAAAAGAAGCGGGATCCCGAAAACGAGAACGGATAAAAGCATACCGCCGATGAAGAAAAGCCCGCCCATGGTGGGAGTGCCTTCCTTGGATTTATGCCAACGGGGGCCGATTTCCAGAATCGTTTGTCCCATTTTGATTCGCATCAAAAACGGAATGAATTTTTTTTCAAGCAAATAGGTTGCGATGAAAGTGAGCAAAAAAGAGCCAATGATCATCCAGAAGTTCATATTCGTTATTCCTGTTCCGACAAACCGCAAAGTGCGATGATTTCCTCAAGTTTCATTTTTCTGCTTGCCTTGAATAAAACCGTATCGCCGGGTTTGAGTTCTTTCTTTAAAAGTTCGGCAAGCTGCATGGCATCGATGGAATTTACGGCATTTTCTTTTTTCATACCGGCATCCCAAGCGCCGAGCATAATATGATAGCTTACCTTTCCATAGGTGAAAAGTTTATCCACTCCGCAAATAGAAGCGGTTTCGCCCACAGTTTTATGGGCGCTCTGTGCAAGATCGCCAAGCTCGAGCATATCGCCGAGAACGGCAATTTTTCTGCCTTCAAACTGCTTTAATACCTTCAGAGAAGCATCCATGGATTCGGGAGAGGCGTTGTAGCAATCTGCAATCACGCGGATCGAATCTTTCTCATAGATCTTCTGACGAAGCCCGCTCGGAGAATAAGAGAAGATTCCGCTTTTGATGGCTTCTTCCTCCACTCCGCAAGAAAGCCCCACTGCAACGGCAAAAAGGGTGTTTTTGATGAAGTGATCTCCGATTGCAGGCACTTTCACGCGAAATTCCTTATTGGAGGAAATCACATCAAACGAGAGATGCTCGTTTCCTTTATAAATATCCAAAGGATAAATATCGTTGGTGGGATCAAAGCCAACATAAATCACTTTAAAATCGTGCAAACGCGCTTGAATCTCTGCAGTGCGGAACAAGGGTTCATCGCCATCTAAAATGATGGTTCCTCCCTTTTCCATACCCGAAAGGATTTCAAGCTTTGCTTCCAGAATTCCCTCGCGGGAGCCGAGTTCTTCAATATGAGAAGTGCCGATATTGGTGATCACCGCAAGATTGGGGCGCACAAGGCCGGTGAGATACTCGATCTCCCCTCTTGCGCTCATTCCCATCTCGCATACCACCGCTTCGCTATCTTTTTCGATGCGAATCAGGGTGATGGGCACTCCGATATGATTATTGAAATTGCCTGCGGTGCAGTGGGTTTTATACTTTTTATTGAGCACCGAAGCGATCATTTCTTTGGTGGTGGTTTTGCCAACCGAGCCCGTAATTCCAACGGTGAAGCGAGGATTTACCTTCTTTTTCCAATAGGCGGAAAGAGCACCGAGCGCTTTTAGGGTGTCGGGCACCAAAACATAATCGAAATCATCCGCGGGTTCTTCTGTGATCACCGCGGAGCATTTTCCCCAAAGATCGGGGATAAAATCGTGTCCGTCGAATTTTTCACCGCGAAGGGCAACGAAAATTTCTTCGGGAGAGATTTTTCTGGAATCGGTGGAGATTCCGCAAACGATTTTTTCACCGTTGCCGAAAAGTTCGCCGTCAACGGCTGCAGCAATTTCAGAAAGTTTTAATGTCATCATAAGGCATTATTCTCCGATATATTCAAGAACGATATTTTTTTCTGAATAGTAGTGCTTTCCTGTTTGGTCGATTTCGTATTCCTCGTGGCCTTTTCCTGCCAGAAGGATCACATCGCCGATCTTTGCATGATCAATCGCAAAATGGATGGCTTCGGTGCGATCCACAATGGAAACAAAATCGCATCCCTTGCCTTTCACTCCGCAAAGAATATCCTCGATGATATCTTCCTTTTTTTCGGTGCGGGAGTTATCTGAGGTTACGATCACAAAATCGCTGAATCGGCAGGCGATCTCGCCCATGATGGGGCGCTTTGTTTTGTCGCGGTCGCCGCCGCATCCGAAAAGCGTGATCAGGCGGCCTTTGGTGAAGCCACGCAAGGTTTGCAGAATGTTTTCCAAAGCATCGGGGGTATGGGCAAAATCAATGAAAACAGAAAACGGGGTTTTGGTTGGGATGCGTTCGATTCTACCCTTAACTCCGCTGATTTTATTCAGAGCGGAGCGGATAATGCTATAAGGGATATTTTCTTCCCTTGCAGTGGAAATGGCAGCAAGAGAATTATAAATATTAAACTTTCCGGGAATGGGAAGGAAGATCTTTTCTTCCCCTTCTTTTTCCTTCAAAAGATAGGATAAGCCGTTTTCATCAAAATCAAGAAGCTTTGCCATTTTATATTCGGCTTCTGCCTTTTCGGAATAACGGATCACACTCGAATTTGCATCCTTTGAAATGGCTTCAAAGGCGGGATCATCGGCATTGAAAATGCCCTTTTGGCAAACGGAAAAGAGGGTTTTCTTTGCTTCGAGGTATTCTTCCATGGTTTTATGGAAATCGATGTGATCTTGGGTGAAATTGGTGAAAATTCCGATATGAAACGGAATTCCATTGAGTTTTTTTAAGGCAAGCGCATGACTGGATGCTTCCATAATCACGGTATCCACACCTTTTTTGCGCATTTCATTGAAAAGCAAAAACATAAGCTCGGGATCGGGGGTGGTGAGGAATGCGGCGCCTTGATCCACCTGAAATTCTTCATTTCCGATCAAATACTTTGTGGTACCGATAAGCCCCGTGGTGCATCCTGCTTCCTCGAAAATGGCTTTGAGCATAAACGAGGTGGTGGTTTTTCCGTTGGTGCCGGTGATTCCGATGATCCTACGGAAGCTTTTTTCGGGATGATGATAAAAATTCGAAAGAAGAAGCGGAAGAGCAGAACGGGTATCTTCAATGAGAACATAAGGAAAATCCACTTCGGGCTTTTCCTGACAGATTGCCACCACTGCGCCTTTTTCGGCGGCCGCAGGGATCCAATCTCTGCCATCGGCAGAAAGACCCTTCAGGCAAACAAATGCCGCACCGTCTCCAACTTTTCTGCTATCAGACAAAACCTGAGAAACTTCCAGTTCGGTGGGGGCATTCCATTCTAAAACACGAATCCCGCAAAAAAGGTCGGAAAGTTTCATATTGTCCTCCTAAAGATTTAATCGGTTACACCGGAATAGTGTCTGAAATCAACTGTAACCACAGTGCCGGGAAGAACCATTTCCCCTGCGGCAATGCTTTGCTTAACTGCGGTGGCGCCCTCCACACTTTCCATGGTGCCGGTGGCGATTTCGATATTCAGACCTGCATTGATCAAAACTCGGTTTGCACTGGCAGGGCTCATACCAACCACATTCGGAACGGAAACAGTGGGAGTATTGAGGCCTTCTTCGGTATAAAGAATCACCTTGGCACCTTCGCGAAGGGTGGTGCCGGCCACGGGAGACTGCGCTACAACATGGGAACCGCTTCCCATCACTTCTGCCTGAATTCCAAGGCCTTGCAAAGCGCTGATCGCGGTGGTGAGGCCTTTTCCTTTATAATCGGAAATTGCTTTTCCGATTGCGGCAAGATCTTCTTCGCTGTATTCGGGATCCACACCCAGATACGGAAGAACTTCGGATAAAATTTTGGCAACATAGGGAGCGGCAACGGTGGAACCGTAGTAATTGCCAACCGGCTCGTCTACAATCACCACAACCGCAACTTCGGGTTTATCGGCAGGAGCAAAAGCAACACAAGAGGACACATAAAACTTTTCTTCCCCTTGGCTTTTTTCGGTTTTGGTGGAAGTACCTGTTTTGGCGGCGATTTTATAGCCCGCCACAGCGGCATTTCGGTTGCCGCCGTCTTCCGATACGCTTCGATAGAGATAATCCCAAAGAACCTTGCAATTTTCTTCGGAAACAACCTGACGCTTGGTTTCGGTGGCATACGCCTCCACGATGTTTCCATCGTCGTCAAGACTTGCTTTTAATACGTGAGGGGTTACCAGATCCCCACCGTTTGCAACGGCGCAAATGGCTCTGAGATGCGAAATCGGGGTAACTTTAAAGTTCTGACCAAACGCGGCGCACGCGGCGTCGACGCTGGAATAGGTATCAAGATTAAAGAAGAGGTTTTTCGCTTCGCCGTAGATATCAACCTCGGTGGTTTCGTTATAGCCGAATGCCTTATAGTATTTATAAAACAGATCTTTTCCGAGGCGTTGGCTCATCACAACGAAGAACGGGTTGCAGGAAAATCCAAGTGCGCCCTCAAAAGTGAGATTTCCATGGCCTGCACGTTTATGGCAATGGATGGGCTGAGCAAGGCCGGGGATTCGAATGGCACCGGTGCAACGGAAGTTTTCGGTTGCGGTAACCATATTTTCCTCCATTACCATCGCAGAAGTGATGATTTTGAAGGTGGAACCCGGTTCATACAGCTCGGTAACGCTTTTGTTTTTCCAAAGTTCATTTAAAAGATCTACCCGATACTGCTTTTTCTCTTCCTCGGTTCCTTCAAAGGCCTCGGCAAGAGCTTGGGAAATCGCATCGAGGGTATACGGATCATTCAAATTAAAATCGGGTTTGGTGGACATTCCGAGGATTTCGCCGGTGTTCACATCCATAACGATACCGCACACACGATTTCTTGCCTGCGAATCTTCAAGGGCTTCCGAAAGATATTTTTCGAGAATGCTCTGGCAAGTCCAGTCGATGGTGAGCATAATATCGGATCCGTCTACTGCATCGATATAGCTTTCGTATTTGGTGCTCATATCGTTTCCGATGCCGTCTTTTGCAGAAACAATTCTGCCGTCTTCACCGGAAAGAAGGGTGTTGTAATACGCTTCCACTCCCGAAAGGCCATAGCCATCGGTGCCGGTGAATCCGATCACATGGCTGGCAAGAGAGGAATAGGGATAATAGCGTTTGGATTCTTCGGCAAAGTGGATAAACGGGGTATATCTTTTATTGGCCACCATTTCTTTGATTTTGGCGGTGAGCTCAAGATCCACTTGTTTTTTGATGGTTTCATCGGCTCTTTTTTCTTTTGCCGCTTTTTCCAAAACAAATTCAGGAGTAACACCGAGATATTCAGAAAGAGAATTTGCAATATCTTGCTTTACGGTGATGCCGGTATTTTCAAATTGCGAAAGCAAATACGCTCTTTCTTCCTTTTGATCGGCGGGATCGTCGATCTTTTCCACAATCGATTCCACATAAGCGGAAATGGTTTGATCGGGAATGGTATTGGGAGAGATGAAAACTCTTTCCACGGTGGTGCTAATGGCAAGCACCTTCATATTGCGATCGTATATCGTGCCGCGTTTTGCTTTGATTACGGTTTCTTTGGTATACTGATTGACCGTATCGGTTTGATAGCGATCAAACTGAATGATCTGCAAATAAAAAAGTCTTACGCAAAGAAGAAGAGCAAACGCCAAGAAACAAAACAAGACAAAATTCCCCCGCTTGTTGAGTTTCAATCTTCCGGTTTGAAGGTTTTCCTGCATTTGATTCTCCTTATCGCAAGCTTTTGTTCTTTCGTATAAATGGTCAAAAAGAGTAAAGGTTAACCTTTACTCATTTGGCCTGCTTTTCTTTTCAAACTGTATTCAATCCCCTTCTCTTTTATTCCTTATCATCAGAGAAGATGGCTTTGAAGGAAGAAAAGAATTTCTCGATCGCACTTTCTTCTTTTTCTTTTTCGGTTTCTTCCCAAACATCGTTTTCAGAAGAAACGGAAATATATTTTTTCTGCAAAGAAGAAGACATTACCATCCCATATTCTTGAGTGGCAATACGCTCCACTTCGTCGAGATCGTATTTATTTTCGAGCTGAACCTCGAGCTGGGTGGTTTCGTCTTTCAGTTCGGCGATGCGATTCTGAAGCGAATCGATCGAAGAGGAATATTCCTCGATTTGAACAGTAAGGGAAAGCATATACATAAACACAACTGCCAAAACCACGCACGAAGCAATCAGTGCAAGCGGCACGGGAGCCGAAACCGCGGCGGCGCGGGTTACCACGCGAACTCCGCGATCTTCCCCTGCTCCTTCTGCTTCCAAAGCGGCAGTGGGACGAGCAACAAGGCGGCGATTGAGCTTATTTAAATTTCCCGAAATACGATCTTCGGTATTCACCGAATCGGGATGGGATTCTCTGGGACGGATCTTGGGATTATAGTCATCGGATGCGTGCTTTTCTTTTCTTTTGGATTTTGCTCTCGCAGCGGCGCCTTTGGCTTCTTCGGCCTTTTTGCGATACATGGTATCCATCGCGATCCTCCTTAAATCTTTTCCACAATTCTCAGTTTTGCACTGCGACTGCGGGGATTGGTTTCTTCTTCCTCTTTACTCGGGATAATTGGTTTTTTGGTGATGCTTTTCAAGCTCGCACGAAACCCACACACACAAACGGGAAATTCTCGGGGGCAGGTGCAGCCGTCGATATACGTTTTAAAACTCTCTTTCACCACGCGATCCTCCAAGGAATGGAAGGTAATCACGCAAAGCCGACCTCCCGTTTTCAAACGGGAAACAAGCTGATCGAGAGTGCCGGGAATGATGGAGAGCTCGCGATTTACCTCGATTCGAATGGCTTGAAAGCTTCTTCTTGCGGGATGCTTGCCCTCGAAGCGCTCCTTGGGAGGAAATGCGCTTTTGATAATCTCGGCAAGCTCGAGGGTGGTTTCAATCTCTTTTTCTTCCCTATTTTTAATGATTGCAGAAGCAATCGACGCGGCGCGCTTTTCTTCGCCGTAATCTCTTAAAATCCGACACAGATCGGGAAAAGAATAGGTGTTTACAATCTCTTTTGCGGAAAGCGGTGCGCTTTTATCCATTCTCATATCAAGCGGCGCATCCAAATGATAGGAAAAGCCGCGCTCGGGGGTATCGAGCTGATAGGAAGAAACCCCAAGATCGATCATGGCACCGTCGATTCCATCGGGAGCAAGTTCATCGAGAACCTCGCCAACACGTTCGAAATTGGTGTGGACAAGTTCAAATTTGCCTTCAAAGGGCTTTAGTTTTTCTTTTGCGTTTTCAATGGCATCCATATCTTGATCGAGCGCAATGAGCTTTCCCGATTGGATGCGGGAAAGAGCCAAAGAGGTATGCCCTGCTCCGCCCAAAGTGCAATCCACATAAATGCCATCGGGCTTGATCTCGAGCCCATCTACGGTTTCGTAAAATAAAACCGGCTTATGAGAAAATTCCATTAAAGACCGTTCCTCTTCAAAATATCTTCCACAGAAGCGGTGCGGGTTTCTTCGATCCAATTCTGATAGCTTTCTTCATCCCAAATTTCCACATGATCGCCGCATCCGATCACAATCACGGATTTGGAGATGCCTGCATATTCGCGAAGGCCGGCGGGAAGAAGAATTCTGCCCTGACCATCGGGCTCAACATCCTGCATGGAAGCATAGAAGAAGCGGCGCACGGCGCGGGATTCGGTTTCAGGAAGAGATAAAATCTTTTCTTCAAAATTGCCCCAGCGATCTTCGGTATAGAGATTGATGCAATGATCAAGAGAACGCACCAAATACACGCTTTCCCCTTCGGGGAAGAGCTCGCGAAGACGGGAAGGAACAAGCAGTCTGCCTTTGGCATCTGCCGAACACTTATACTCGCCGCTGAATGAACGATTCACAGACCGCACCTCCTGAAAACAAAAATACTCCATCTATAATGGGAAACGCAGGAAAAAGCAGTAAAAGTTATGATTTCTCACCACTTTTTACCACTTTCTGCCTCACTGACCCCATTATAGCGGAGTATTTACATAAATTCAAGTGTTTTTTGCGAATTTATTGCCGTTGTTCACAAAATGTTTACATTTTGTTTTGCAAAAGTTTTATCACCTTTTCCGACAAAAGATGCGAAAGATCCTCTTTCTTCTTTATTTTTTCTCTTACGAGGGTGGAAGAAAGATCACCGTATTCTTCCGAAGCATCAAGATACACAGTTTCGGTTTTGCTATGGAGAAAATTGAATTTTGCCATTTCCTTTTCATAGGAATAATCTTTTTCGTTTCGGATTCCCTTCACGAGAACGGGCTCGTCGAGCTTCAAAAGATATTCATAGAGCATACCGTCGGAAAAATCAACGGTGATATTCTCTTCCCCTTCAAAGGCGGCAACGGCCAAGGCATAGCGCTCTTCCAAGGAAAAGAGATATTCCTTCTCGCGATTATTCATCACCACCACGCGGCAATGACCGAAGATGCGAGCGGCTCTTTTGGCAATATCAATATGCCCGAGGGTGATTGGATCGAAGCTTCCGGGGCAAACCGCTATTTTTTTCATACGATCTCCTGCCTCTTTTTCCAAACAAAATACACGAAGCACTTTGAGAATTTATATTGCTTTACTGCTTCGATCTGATTTTTTACTTCCTCGGGGATTTTTGCTTCATCAAACGATTCTGCTGCGGTTTCCACCATCAAAAGCCCACCTTCATTTAAAAGATCGGCACGGAAGATGCGCTTAACAAGCTCTGCGGTGAGATCTTTTTCATAAGGGGGATCGGCAAAAATGAAATCGAATTTCAAACCGCGCTTTCCTGCACCTTTGATGAATTCGCCGTATTCACTGCGAATCACCTTGGCTTGAAGAGAAAAACGGGTTTTTTCAATATTTTTGCGAACCACCTTCAAAGAATCCTCGCTGCAATCCACGAAGGTTGCGCTCTTGGCGCCGCGGCTAATGGCTTCAAGGCCCATCTGGCCCGAACCTGCAAACAGATCCAAAAAGCTTTTTTCGGCAAGATCAAATTGGATCGCGCTGAAGATTCCCTCCTTTGCCATTTCCGTGGTGGGGCGAACTGCATCCCCCGCAAGAGTGGCAAGGCGAACGCCTTTTGCTTTGCCAGTAATAATTCTCATCATAATTTGATTTCCTCTTCTTTTTTATGAAAATAATGATAAATGTTTTCTGCGTCGCGAACGGAAATTCCCGAAACGCGCGCAATCGCTTCCGTGCTTGCGCTTTGAATCGCCCGAAGGGATTTGAAATGCCGCATCAGGATTCCTGCTTTCTTTTCCCCGATGCCCGAAATGGCACAAAGGGAAGATGTTTTCACACTCTTTCTGCGCTTTTGATCCATGCGTTTTAAACTGAATCGGTGAACCTCTTCCTGAATTCCGTAAATAAACTGAAAGATTTTGGGATTGAAGGCAATGGAGATTTCGCTTTCGCCATCTGTGAGATGACGGGTTTTATGATATTCATCTTTAACCATCCCGAATACGGGAATCGAAACACCAAGCTCTGCCAATGCTTTTTTTGCCGCCAAAACCTGCGCGATTCCACCATCGGCAAGGATCAGATCCGGCAAGGGGGAAAAGGCGGGATCGCCATCGAGATAGCGCTGAACTCTTCTTTTGATTGCGCGATAAATGGATCCGGGATCATCGGGATGATCCGATTCAATGGAAAAGCTTTTATATGCTCTTTTTAAAAAGCGAGCGTTTTCCAAAGTGATGATACCTGCGGTAATGGCGCTGGCTCCGGAATTGGAAATATCGATGCTTTCGATTCTTTGGGGTACAATTTCCAAAGAAAGCAGAGCCGCAAGCTCCACCAAAACTTCTTCATCTTTTTCGAAGGTGGCTCTGCGGTGAAGGGCGGCGGCTTTGGCATTTTCTTCCGCCATTTTCAAAAGTGCTCTTCCCTCTCCGCGCTCGGGCTTATGGAATTGAAGCTTTGCCTCTTTTTCAGAGATAAACCAATTTGAAAGTGCGCTTTGATCCTCGATCCAAAGAGAATCGGGCAGGAGAATCTTTTTGGGCAAAAATTCATGGGAGCGGTAAAACGAAAGCAAAAACGCTTCGAAGTTTTCTCCATCGAGGATTTCATCGGCTCCGAAATGGAAATTGGTGCTATCGACAAGTTTCCCCTCTCGAACGGAAAGCAGATTGATGCAACCGCCAAGCTCATCGGAAAATAGGCCAAACACATCGGCATGGAAATGAAGATCCTTCACCACCTGCTTTGCGCCCGAAAGATTTAAAAGCGCACGAATCCGATCGCGAATGGCGGCAGCACGCTCAAATTCCATATTTTCGGAAGCAGAAAGCATTTCTTCTTCGAGCGAAGCGGCAAGCTTTTTATGATCGTATTTAAAGAAGGCGATCACATCTTCAATGCGCTTTCGATACTCCTCTTCTTTCACCTTACCCGTGCAAACCCCAACACATCGCCCCATTTGATAATAAAGGCACGGTCTGCCCTTCCCGATTTCCTCGGGAAAGCGGCGCTTGCAGGTTGGAAGAGAAAAAATTTTATTGGCGGTATCGATCGCCACGCGAACCGAGCCCGAAGAACTATAAGGGCCAAAATAGCGATTGGGATCGTTTTTCTTTTCTTTTCTTCTGGCAAAAGAAAGCCGTGGATATTGCTCGGAAAGAGAAAGGCGGATATAAGGATAATCCTTATCATCTTTCAAGCGGATATTGAATTTTGGTTTATGAAGCTTGATCTTTTCGTTTTCCAAAATCAAAGCTTCGGATTCACTGGTCGTTACAATCGTTTGAAAATCGAAAATCGATTGCACAAGCTTTTCTGTTTTAGGCGGGTGCTTGCCTTTATTTTGAAAATAGCTGAGCACTCTGTTTTTCAGAGAGCGGCTTTTGCCAACATAGATAATTTCACCTTTTTTATTGAAAAAAAGATAGATACCCGGGCTTTGAGGCAAACTTTTTGCCTTTTCCAAAAGCTGAGGAAAGGATAATTCCAAGGGAAGATATTCTTTCATAAATACTCCAAAAAAACACCGCTCACCCAATGGGGGTGAGCGGTGTTTGTTTTCAATCGTTAAAGCCGGCGAGGATCAAATTGGAAAGACCCTCCAAAGCATCTGCCTCGTCTGCACCGTCTGCAATGATATTGATACGGGTGCCTTTGGTAATTCCGAGCGACAGAATTCCCAAAAGAGATTTGGCATTGGCTCTGCGATCGCCGCATTCTACCCAAAGAGAGCTTTTATAACTATTTGCCTTCTGAATAAAATAGGTTGCCGGTCTGGCATGCAGACCCACACTGTTCAAAACCGTAACTTCTTTTGCAATCATACCTGGCTCCTTGAAACACGATTCATCGAAATATTGAATCGATTATAGCAGAAAGCTTGAAAAAAAGCAAGTATTTTCTTAAAATTATCGAAAAATGTCATTCATTTTCTTCATTTTTGATTAAAAATTCCATCGCAAGGGAAATTGCTTTGGAAGAAGCGCGCCGGCGGATCTGATCGCGATCGGAATTTTCATCGCCGAATCTTGCCTTGATCACGTTTTCCCGCTCTTTGCTGCACACGGCAATATAAACCGTGCCCACGGGATTTTTTTCGGTGCCGCCAGCGGGCCCTGCAATTCCCGTGATGCCAAGTGCAAGATCGCTTCCCGAAAGGGCAAGAACCCCTCGCGCCATTTCAAGCGCGCAGGCCTTGCTATATACCCCATCGGTTTTCAAAGTTTCGGGAGAAACAAAAAGAAACTTTTCTTTGATCTTTTCCGAATAAGAGCAAACTCCGAGTTCAAACACCTCGGAAGCGCCCGAAACAGAAGTGATACGCTCAGATATAAGCCCGCCCGTGCAACTTTCGGCGGTGGCAATTTTTTTCTTCTTTTCTATCAGGGCTTTTACAAGCTCCTTTTCTAAAGAGGTATCCCCTTCTCCGTAGCAAAATTCGCCGAGGAGAGAAGAAATCTTCTCAACTGCCTCTTCACACATTCTTTTTGCCATATCTTCCGTATCTGCTTTTGCGGTGATATGAAGTTCCACTTCTCCCTTGCCTGCATACGGAGCGATACTCGGATTTTTGCCTTTTTTCATCAGATCAAAAAGGATTTGATCCACCTTTGCTTCGGAAATTCCATAAAGGCGAAGAATGCGGGTATGGATCACCCCATCGATATTCTTTTTCAGTTCCGATAATACCCTTTCCTCAAAAAGTTTTTTCATTTCAAAAGGCACTCCCGGAAGAAGGATGAGGCCCTTCCCCTCTTTTTTGAGCCAAAGGCCCGGTGCGGTGCCCCAATCATTTTTCAAAACCAAAGCACCCTTCGGAACCTGCGCCTGACGGAGATTGTTTTCCGGAGAAGCGATTCCACGAGAAGAAAGATAATTTTGGATCTGATTTTTTACTTCTTCGCTTTCTTCAAGGGGGGCTGAAAAAAGTTCGGCGGCAACTTCGCGGGTAATATCGTCGTATGTTGGGCCGAGGCCGCCCGTGGCAATCACAAGATCTGCGCGGGAAAGCGCGAGGGAAAGGGTGCTTTGAATGCGCTCGCGATTATCGCCGCAGGTTTGGCGAAAATACACCGAAAAGCCCATTTCTTTCATTTTTTCGGAAAGATAGCGGGCGTTGGTATCGGTGATATCTCCGAGAAGAAGCTCGGTTCCGATCGATATGATTTCACAAATCATAACATTCTCCTTTGAGTATAAAAATGCCTTGGAAATTCCAAGGCATTTTTTCTTATGCGCGGTGCCATTTGGCGCCGGCAGGGGTATCTTCGATGATGATTTTATTTTCCGCCAAAAGCGCACGAATTTCATCGGCGCGGGCATAGTTCTTTTCTTTCTTTGCGGCGGCACGCTCTAAAAGAAGTTTTTCAATCTCTTCTTCAGAGAAGGCGCCTTCTGCCTTTTCTTCGGGCTTTAAGAAGCCGAGAAGTCCGCAGATTTCTTCATAGAAGGAAAGAATGGCTTCAATGCCTTCTTTTGTGCGGGGAGAGGTAACGAAAATATTGATATCTTTCACCGCTTCAAAAAGCACGGCAAGGCCGTCGGCGGTGTTGAAATCATCTTCCATCACTGCAATAAACTCTTCTCTTCTCTGATCGAGCTTTGCAATGAATTCCTTTTCTTCCTCGCAGATTTCGCCACTTGCATTTTTCAGAAGGAAGCGCAGATTTTCTTCGCAGTTATAAAGGCGCTGAACAGAGGCCTGCGCCTGCGAGAGAATTTCTGCAGAAAAATTAACAGGGCTTCTATAATGAGCGGAAAGAATGAAATAGCGAATGGCGGCATATCCGTATTTTTCGGCGGCATCACGAACGGTGAAGAAATTGCCGAGGGATTTGCTCATTTTCTTATTATCTACATTGATAAAGCCATTATGCACCCAGAAGCGACAAAACGGAACTCCGAATGCACCTTCGGACTGAGCGATTTCATTTTCGTGGTGAGGGAAAGTAAGATCCACACCGCCGCAATGAATATCGATGGTTTTGCCAAGATATTTATCTACCATTGCCGAACATTCAATATGCCAGCCGGGTCTGCCGTTGCCCCAAGGGGATTCCCAGAAGGGTTCGCCGGGCTTGGATGCCTTCCAAAGCGCAAAATCAAGGGGATCGCGCTTGATATCGGAAACATCAATGCGGGCGCCGCTTTCCAAATCGTCGATATTTTTGCCGGAAAGCTTGCCATAACTTTTGAAGGAACGAGCAGAGAAATACACATCGCCCTCGGATTCATAGGCGTGGCCTTTTTCGATGAGCTTTTCGATGATGGAAATGATGGCATCGATATTTTCGGTGGCGCGGGGATGGATGGTGGCTTTTTGCACACCGAGTCCCTCTGCATCCTTAAAATACTCTTCGATATAATGATCGGCAACTGCCTTTACGGTGGTGTTTTCCTCGTTTGCACGGCGAATCATTTTATCGTCGATATCGGTGAAGTTCTGAACAAAATCCACTTTGTTGCCGCGATATTCAAGGAATCTGCGAAGAAGATCGAAGGTAACAAAGCATCTTGCATTGCCGACATGGAAGAAATTATAAACCGTGGGGCCGCAGGCATACATTCTTACATGATTATCCTTTTGACCGAGTTCTTCCTTTTTGCCGGACAGATCGTTAAACAGTTTCATGGTTACTCCTAATGATTATTTTGTGGGGTCAAGATAGCTCCAATAGCTCTTAATATAGTCTACACCGGAAATGATGGTGAGGATTGTCATAACAACGGTGGTAATCCAAGTGAGGATCGAGAACGGAACAAAGAAAAACAAAACGGGCTCGAGCATCACCACCATCGCCCAGATGCACTGAGAGAAGGTTTTGGCTTTGCCATACCAGCTAGCCGCAATCACAACGGGAGTGGGGCTAGACATTACCACAAGGCGAAGCGAGGTTACTGCAAGTTCGCGGAAAATCACCACTGCCCCGCTCACTACGAGCGCGATGTGGAGAGCATCCGAACCATAATACATCGGAGAGGAAACGAATACCAAAATGGCGGAAAACACAAGAAATTTATCTGCCAAGGGATCCATAAACTTTCCGAAATCGGTGATCAGATTATATTTTCTGGCGATTTTACCATCGGCAAAATCAGTGATGGCGGCTGCCGCAAAAATGAAGGCAGCAAGACATCTGGAAATTGCTTCTCCATAGGCGCCGGGGAAACAAAAGAGCCCGAAGAACAAAAAGATGGGAACCATAATGATTCTAACAATCGTGAGTTTATTCGGTAAATTCATTTTTAAACCTCTTTTCCAATTAAATCATAATCAAGTGCTTCTTCGATTTTCACCGAAACAAATTCACCAACGGGAATTTCACTTCGATTGGAAGAAAACCAAACAGCACCGTCGATCTCGGGCGCATGGTATTCGCTTCTTCCGAAATATTTTTTAAGGGTGGGATCATATCCTTCGCACATAACTTCCAAAGTTTTTCCAACAAAGCTTTGATGATAGCTTTCGGAAATGGCAAACTGAGTGTTCATAAGGGATGCGAGTCTGCCTTCTTTGGTTTTTTTGGTGGTTCGGTTTTCCATATTATATGCTGCAGTGCCCTCTTCGCGAGAATAGATGAAAGCACCGAGGCGAGCAAAACGGGTTTCTTTCACGAAATTGGAAAGAATGGAAAAATCCTTATCCTTTTCGCCCGGGAAACCGAGCATCACAGTGGTGCGAATGGCAATTTCGGGCATCGCTTCGCGAAGATGAGAAATTGCTTCATAAATCGCGCGGCTTCCGCCGTGGCGATTCATTTTTTCGAGCACCGAATCGGAAATGTGCTGAATGGGAAGATCAATGTATTTGCAAATATTTTTATGCTTTGCCATCACATCGCAAAGTTCTTTGGTTACCTTATCGGGATAGCAATACATCAAACGGATCCAATGAAAACCAAGCTCTTCGGAAGCAAGCTTTTCAAGCAGCTCCGGAAGCGCAAGATGGCCATAAAGATCGATGCCATACATGGTGGTATCTTGCGCAACCACGCAAATTTCGCGGATTCCCATTTCGGAAAGATTTTTGGCTTCTTCCAAAATGTTTTCCATGGGGCGGGATCGAAAGGAACCGCGAATGGAGGGAATGGCGCAATATGCGCATCGATTGTTGCACCCTTCGGCAATGCGAAGATAGGCAAAGCCATCATGGGTTACCACGCGATCACCTTCAAGCTCGAGGGTTTCGGGCTCGGAATGGGCAAAATAGGTTTTGCCGTTTAAAACGGCTTCGATCGCTTCGCAGATCTCGGTTTCCTTGCCGAGTGCGAGAGCGGCATCCACTTCGGGAATTTCTTTTTGAATTTCTTCAAAATAACGCTGAGCAAGACAGCCCGTTACAATGATTCCGCGAAGGGAGCGATTTTCTTTGAGCCAAGATAAATCCAAAATATTTTCAATGGCTTCTTCCTTGGCGCTTTGAATGAATGCACAGGTGTTGACAATCACAATATCGGCTTCGATATCTTCGGGCACGATCGCATACCCTGCTTTTGCCACTCTTGCGAGCATCATTTCACAATCTACTTCATTTTTGGGGCAACCCAAAGAAACAAATCCGATTTTTGCTTGCATGGTAATCCTTTCATTCATTCAAGTTCTGTTTTGGAAAAGTTTTCCACAGCGCCGCGCGCGGTGGAATAATCGTAGCCATAGCGCACCAGAGCATCCACAAGTTTTTTTCTGCCCTCGGGAGTTTTGGCATTTTGATCGGCACCTGCTTTTTTTTGCAAAAAGCGAAGGGCTCGGCGGGAATGATCCACATTTCGATTCATCGCCGCTTCCACATAGCGAGGCGGAAAACGATGGCGCACAAGCTCCTGACGGATTCTTCGGGGGCCGTATCCTTTTTCGTCGAGCCGACGAACAAACAGTTTTAAATACCGCTTATCGTCTAAAAAGCCCTCGGAAATAAGAAGAGCTATCGTGCGCTCGGCAATCTCCTCCGAGAAGGCAGTGCTTTTTCGGTTTGGATCGGAAAGATAGGAAAACATTTCCCCTGCTGTCATATCGCCGATCGAAAGACGAGAAAGCGCTTTTTTCACACAAGAAGAGATCTCGGGCGGAATCTGCATTAGCGCAGTCCGCGTTTTTTCAAAAGAGCGTTGATCTTTTCGTGGGGATCGAGAAGTGCCGCAACAGAGAGATTATGATTGAGTGCGGCAATGATATATGCCAAATACTTGGAAACATCAACTTCGTGGAACCAGGGCTTTTTGCGGGTTTCTTCGCTGATATAGGTGAGATTGGTGCCGAAAATGCCGTCGATCACGCCATCCTGATATGCCTTATCGATCTTATCATAGCCGGCGGTGAAGATGGCATAGGTGGCATACACAAACACACGGTTTGCTTTTCTGCGCTTCATTTCATAAGCGATATCGAGAACGGAATCACCGGAAGCGATGATGTCATCCGCGATGAACACATCTTTGCCTTCCATCGATTCGCCCAGATATTCATGCGCAACGATGGGATTTCTGCCTTCCACAACGCGAGAATAATCTCTTCTCTTATAGAACATACCCATATTCACACCGAGAACCGACGCATAATACATATTGCGATTGATGGCGCCTTCATCGGGGCTTACTACCATGAAATTATCTTTGCAGGGAGCAAGATCGGGATATGCGCGGAACATTGCCTTGATTACCTGATAATAAGGCATAAAGTTATCGAAGCCCATCAGGGGAACTGCATTCTGCACTCTGGGATCGTGGGCATCGAAGGTAACAAGATTTTCCACTCCCATGCTGTGCATTTCCTGCAAAGCATAAGCGCAGTCGAGCGATTCGCGATAGCTTCTTCTGTGCTGACGGCCGCCATAGAGCATGGGCATAATCACATTAAGGCGATTGGCTCTGCCGCTGGCTGCCTGAATAATACGCTTGAGATCCTGATAGTGATCATCGGAGCTCATGCGGTTTTCTTCACCGAACATTTTATAGCGGATATTATAGTTTCCAACGTCGACCATAACAAACAGATCGTCGCCGCGAACCGATTCATAGATCATACCTTTGGCTTCGCCGGAAGTGAAACGGGGGCATTCTGCGGGAAGCAAGAAAGTATCGTAATTATCCCAACCGGCATTTTTTGCCCAAGAAACCAGATAATAATCCACCTTCTTGGCAAGTTCACTTGCGCCTTCAAGAGTGATGATCTTTAAAGGGGCAACGCGGTCCTGTTCCTTGAAAACTTCTTCTGCAGTAACTTTTTGTCCGGGCATTGTAATCATAAAGTTTATCCGTCCTTCTTATTCTTTCAAATGTGAAAATCAAAAACTGAAATTAATCCAAATCGCCGAGGCCGAGATCGTCGTCTTCCTCTTCATCGGAATCGAAAAGCGATTCTCCGCTCACCTTCTCTTCGCCGCCCTCTTTGGAGAGTGCGATTGCCTTTTCGGCAATTTCTTCGGCGATTTCGGGATGCTCCTTCAAGAAGATGCGAACATTTTCTTTGCCTTGGGCAAGGCGTTCGCCGTTATAAGAGAACCAGCTTCCGCTCTTTTGGATCACATCGAATTTGAGTGCAATTTCGATGATCTCGCTTTCGCGGGAAATTCCCTGACCATAGAGAATATCGAATTCGGCAACGCGGAAAGGCGGAGCCACTTTGTTTTTCGCAATTTTGCATTTGATATGGTTTCCAACCACTTCGCCTTTTTCCTTAAGCTGCTCGCCTCTTCTTACATCGATACGAACAGAGGAATAGAAGCGGAGTGCTCGGCCGCCGGTGGTTACTTCGGGATTGCCATACATCACGCCCACTTTTTCGCGAAGCTGATTGATGAAGATGAATGCACACTGGCTTTTTGCGATTGCGCCTGCAATCTTGCGCAGTGCCTGGCTCATCAAGCGCGCCTGAACACCAACGGAGGACTGGCCCATTTCCCCTTCGATTTCACTGCGCGGCACAAGGGCTGCCACCGAGTCGATCACGATCACATCGATTGCATCGGTGCGAACGAGCGCTTCGGCAATTTCAAGTGCCTGCTCGCCGCTATCGGGCTGAGACACGAGAAGACTATCAATATCCACCCCGAGCGCCTTTGCATAAACGGGATCGAGCGCATGCTCGGCATCGATAAATGCTGCGGCACCGCCTGCTTTTTGAGCAGAAGCGATCACCTGCAGGGCAACGGTGGTTTTACCGGAAGATTCGGGACCATAGATTTCGATAATTCTTCCGCGCGGAACACCGCCGATTCCAAGAGCAAGATCCAAAGAAAGGGAGCCCGTGGAAATTGCACTCACGTTCATCACGGAATTTTCGCCCAATTTCATAATGGCGCCTTTTCCGAATTTCTTTTCAATCTGCCCCATGGCGGTTTGAATGGCTTTGAGTTTTCCTTCTGCATCGGCGGAAACTTTTTCTGCTTTTGCTTTGGTGGTTTTTTCTAATTTTGCCACAGCCAAAATCCTCCTTTAAATCTTTCTATTACAGTTCATAATATTATAACATAAGCCCTATCTCTTTGCAAGTGATTTTTTGCTGAAGATAGGGCTTTTTTTGATTTTTTTAGCTTTTTTTCGGGTTTGCGAAAAACGCGCGGTCGAGAGCGGAAAAATCTTTGAAAAATTCATAGGAAAACCCTTCTTTTTCCAGAATTTTTTCGATTCCGTTTTTCTGCGAAGAGCCGATCTCGCAAAGAATGGGAACATTTGTTTTTTGGCTCAAGGCGATCAAAGCGCGGTAAAACAAAAGCCCGTCTTCCCCGCCGAAAAGCGCCATTGCAGGTTCCCGCTTCACATTTTCGGGAATCTTTTCCATTTCCTCCGAAGTAAGATACGGCGGATTTGAAAGAATCAGTGCGGGTTTTTCTTTCAGCACCGTTTTGATCATTTCTTCGGAAAGAAGATCCATTTTATGAGCGCCTGCGCGATGAGAAAGATCAAAGCGATAAAGATTCTTTTTTGTTAATTCCAGTGCATGGGGGGAAAGATCAAAAAAGCGGCAGAAAAGATCGCTTCGCTTTAAAAGAAGCGAAATGCCGATGCAGCCGGAGCCGGAGCAAAGATCAAAAACGAGCGAATTTTCAGGGGCGATTTTTGCACCGAGTTCCACCAAAAGTTCGGTTTCGGGGCGCGGAATGAGAACCTCGGGCGAAACCAAAAATTCTTCGCCGCAAAAAAATTCGGTGCCAAGATAATACTGAATCGGCTCGCCCGAAAGGAGCGAGGAAAGATCGGAAAAAATCTTTTTTTCGATTTCCGAGGAAACTTCTTTTTCGGGGTTCAGCATCGCTTCGTTTCGATCCAAACCGTTTTTTTCAAAAAGTGCAGAAAGGAGCGCCTTTTCGGTGAAAAAACGCGCTCCTGATTCTTTTTTATATTCTGTTTTTACCGCAAGAGAAATCTCTTTTATGGTCATATCTTTTCCTCTTCGGATGAATTTTCTTCTGTTTTCTCGGATGAATCCGATTCTTCCTCTTTTCGTGCAATCCCCTGCCAAACATCTTCCTCGGAAAATTCTTCTTCGAGGGCGGATTTGAGCGCCACGATGGCAACCTCGATCATATCATCCGTGGGCTCTTTGGTGGTGATGCGCTGAATCCAAAGACCGGGGGCAGTGAAAAAGCGGATCACGGCATTGTCGTGCTTGCCGGCAAAGCGAATGATTTCATATCCGATTCCCATGGTTATGGGTAAAAGGAGGAATTTGATTCCAAGATACAAAAGGGTATCTTCTTTGGTGGAAGGAAACAAAATTCCAATCAAAAGACCGATAAAAATTCCCACAAGCATCATTAAAATCATAAAGCTTGTGCCGCAGCGGGGATGGAATCTTTTTTGGGCGCGCACATTTTCCACGGTGAGATCAAGCCCTTTTTCATAGCAGAAAATGCTCTTGTGCTCCGCTCCGTGATACATAAAAGTGCGCTTAATATCGTTCATCAAGGAAACAAGTGCCACATAGCTGAGGAAGATGGCAATTCTGAGCACACCCTCGAGTATTTTTCGCAAAACTTCGCTTTTGATAAAGCTTGTGATCACTGCGGGAAGCACAATAAAAAGCCCTGCGCCGAGCACAAGCCCGAGCACGGTGCCCACTCCCATCACAACGGAAGTTAAACTCTTTCCGAAGGTGCGGGTGAGCCACTTTTCAAAGCGGGTTTCTTCTTCGATCTCAAGCGCTTCTGCGGCAAAACTCAAGGTGGAAAATGAAAGGATCATGCTTTCCACAAAACTCACCACACCGCGAATGATGGGAAGCTTGAAAAAACGATTTTTCTTTTTGATTTCGTTTGGATGACGATCGCGAATGATGGAACCGTCGGGCTTGCGAACGGCGGTGGTATAGCTTTGCGGTCCGCGCATCATAATGCCTTCAAGAACCGCTTGCCCGCCTACCTTCCCTACTCGCTCACATTTCTTTTTTTGCATAAAAACTCCTTATCGGAACAAAAGGTTTTCCGCAATCGCGGTGGCTTCTTGCAGGTGGGATTCAAAAACAGCGGTTTTGGCGGTGTAAAGAACGGTGTAGATATAGCCGCCTTTGGAAATGAGCCATGCGCGGAAAGAATAGTTTTCACCCGCAAAATCGGCAGAATAATTCACGCAAAGCGCTTCACTGCCATCGATTTTCAAGGCAGAGCGTTTGATGCTTCCGTCTTGATTTTTTTCCACTTCGAGATTGGCAAAATTATCCTCAAACTGCTGAAAATAAAACTTTTCCACATAATCAAGCAAGGTGGGATATTTGGCATCGGCAGTGAAAGGGGTGATGCTCACATTGGAAAAATCGGTTTCCGAAACAAACGCGCTGGTCATACCCGCATCGTTTCGATCGAGAAGCCAATTCGAGGGATAGAAAAAGTAATAATCGGTATTTTCATTTTCTGCCAAAAGAAAACCCGAAGGGATTTCAATTTCGCTTTCTTCTTTGGTGCAGGCGCTGAAAGAAAGAAGCATCAAAAGGGAAAGAAAAAAGGCGGTGATTCTGAATTTTGTTTTCATTTTTTATCCTTTTCTATATCAATTCTGAAATGATTTCGTTGGAAACGAAAAAGCCCTCGGGAGTGAGTGCAAAGCCAACGGGGGTTTTGCGGCAAAGGCCGAGTTTTTCCCAAAGGTGCATTTTCTCTTTTGTTTGTTTTACAAACTCAGGATCGGAAAATGCAAGAAGTTTTTCCATATCAATTCCCTCTTTTCGGCGCAAAGAGAGCATCAGATATTCGGTTCTTTGATCTTCGGAAGAAATTTTTTCGCGATTTACAATCAGATCCTTCAAATCCGAAGAAAGAAAATCGGAAAGCGAATCTTTTACCGAAAAGCGCTCGCCCAAAAAATAGGAATGAGCACCGGGGCCAAACCCAAGATAAGAAAGCCCTCTCCAATAGCGCTCATTATGGCGCGAACGAAAACCGGGGAGTGCGGCATTTGATATTTCATAATGCTCAAAACCGCGTTTTGAAAGCAACTCCACTGCCCCGAGATACATTCTGCGCAAGATTTCTTCCTCGGGAATGGAATTGATTTTTTGATAAAGCGGCGCTTCTTCCGATAACGTGAGAAGATAAAATGAAAGATGCTTTGGCGAAAGCGAAAGCGCTTTTTCAAGAGAAAAATAAAAATCTTCTTCGGTTTGATCGGGAAGGCCAAACATCAGATCAAGTGAAATATTTTCAAAGCCGATTTCTCTTGCTCTTTCCACGGCCCTTTCCGTTTGCTCTGCGGTATGAAGCCGACCAAGAAGGGAAAGTTCCTTCTCTTTGGCAGATTGCATTCCAAAGCTCAGCCGCCTTGCGCCTTGCTCAAAATAAGCAGAAAGCACCTCAAAGCTTGCGGATTCGGGATTCATTTCCACTGTGATTTCACAATCGGGGGCGATTTGATAGGAATTTCGAATGGCGGAGAAAATTTCGCGGATTCCGTTTTTCGTGGCAAGACTCGGAGTGCCGCCGCCAAAATAGATCGAATCCACCAAAAATTCCTTTGCCTCTTTGGAAAAGCACGAAATGCTTTGGGCAAGGGCTTTTTCATATAAGGAAATTTGGGTAAGATCGGGCAAGGAATAAAAATCGCAGTATCGGCATTTTGCTCGGCAAAAAGGAAAATGCAGATAAAGACCTAAACTATTCATCCATTTTAAGCACTGCCATAAAGGCTTCCTGCGGAACCTCCACAGAACCCAGAGAGCGCATTTTCTTTTTGCCCTCTTTTTGCTTTTCAAGCAGTTTTTTCTTTCGGGTGATATCGCCGCCGTAGCACTTTGCCAAAACGTCTTTTCGCATGGCTTTCACGGTTTCTCTGGCGATCACGCGGCCGCCAACGGCCGCCTGAACGGGAATTTCAAAGAGCTGGCGCGGAATATGTTCTTTGAGTTTTTCGGCAATTCTTCTGGCTCTTGGATACGCTTTATCGCTATGCACAATAAAGGAAAGCGCATCCACCACATCGCCGTTTAATAAAATATCGAGTTTGCAAAGCTTTGAGGGCACATATTCGGTATCGCTATAATCAAACGAAGCGTAGCCCTTACTTCGGGATTTGAGCGCATCGAAGAAATCATAGATGATTTCATTCAAGGGGAGCTTATAGTGAAGCTCGGTGCGGGTGGGGGTGATATATTTCATATCCAAAAATTCCCCGCGGCGATCCTGACAAAGATCCATAATACCGCCAACAAATTCCACAGGAGTGATGATGCTGGCTTTCACCACGGGCTCGAAAGCGGTGGCAATGTTTTCCGCAGCGGGATAATTGGTGGGGTTATCGATCATCATCACTTCCCCGTTTGTGAGCTCCAAACGATAAATTACACTGGGCGCGGTGGTGATCAGATCGAGATTGAATTCACGCTCGAGGCGCTCTTGAATCACTTCCATGTGCAAAAGGCCCAAAAATCCGCAACGGAAACCAAATCCGAGTGCGGCACTGGTTTCGGGTTCGAAGGAAAGCGCGGCATCGTTGAGCTGAAGCTTTTCGAGGGCTTCGCGCAGATCGTTATAACGCGCACCATCAGCAGGATAAATACCGGAAAACACCACAGGAAGCGCCTTTTTAAAGCCATCAAAGGGCTTTTCGGTGGGATTGTTTGCCAAGGTGATGGTATCGCCAACACGGGTTTCGGCAAGGGTTTTGATGGATGCGGTGAGATACCCTACCTGACCCGAATGGAGTGTGTTGCAAGGGCTGAAGCCGAAGGTTTTCATGGTGCCCACTTCGGTTACATCGAATTCCGCGCCCGTATTCATCAATTTGATGCGATCGCCTTTGGAAAGGGATCCTTCATACAAGCGGAAATACACAATAATGCCTTTATAGGCATCGTAAAAGGAATCAAAAATAAGGGCTTTGCAGGGCTTATCGGGAATGGATTCGGGCGCGGGAATATATTCCACAATCCCCTCCAAAACCTCTTCGATATTGAGCCCTGTTTTAGCGGAAACACAAGGGGCATTATCCGCAGGGATTCCGATCACATCTTCAATTTCCGATTTCACCTTATCAGGATCGGCGGCGGGAAGATCAACTTTATTGATCACAGGGAAAAGTTCGAGATCGTGATCCACGGCAAGATAGGCATTGGCAAGGGTTTGCGCTTGAATTCCTTGGGTGGCATCCACCACAAGGATTGCCCCTTCGCAAGCACGAAGGGAACGGGATACCTCGTAGTTGAAGTCCACATGGCCGGGGGTATCGATCAGATTGAATTCATAGGTATTGCCGTCTTTGGCTTTATAATCCAAAGTAACGGCACGCGCCTTAATGGTGATCCCTCTTTCCTTTTCCAGTTCCATATCATCCAGAACCTGGTTTTCCATTTCCCTTTTTTCCACGGAGCCCGTGTGTTCAAGGATGCGGTCTGCCAGGGTGCTTTTTCCGTGATCGATATGGGCAATGATACAAAAATTGCGAATGTTTTTTTTCATACTTAATCTCTATCCGAAAGTTTAATTCCTCTTCTGTTTTCGCGTTCCAAATCGCGCTTGAGGGCGCTTTCTCTTTTATCATAAAGCTTTTTGCCTCGGCAAACTCCCACTTCCACTTTCACTCTGCCTCTTTTAAAGTAAAGAGATAGCGGAATGAGGGTGTATCCGTCGCGCTCGGTGAGAGCGCGCAGCTTTAAAATTTCTTTTTTGTGCATCAAAAGTTTTCGCTCACGCAAAGGATCACGATTGAAAATATTGCCTTTTTCGTAAGGACTGATATGAATTCCTTTCGCGAAAAGCTCTCCATCGGAGATGGAAAGATACGAATCTTTCAGATTGACCGTTCCCGCTCGGATGGATTTCACTTCCGTGCCAAACAATTCGATCCCCGCTTCAAATCGCTCTTCCACAAAATAATCATGGAATGCCTTGCGATTGGAAGCGGCAATCTTTTGACTTTCATTCTTCTGCATTGTTTTCCTCGTTCAAAAGTGCCTCGGCTCGATTGGAAGGCAAAGCGGAAACGCTTTTGAGTTTTCTTTGGATCTGCCTGGTGCGAACACCAACCAAAGCATCGAGCCCGCGATTTGCCTGATCGATTTTATTTTGGGCATCGCGCAGGGCGGTTTCGAATTTATCGAATTCCGTGCGCACGGCACCGAGCACTTCCCAAACCTCGCTCGATCGTTTTTGAATGGCTAGGGTGCGGAATCCCGTTTGAAGAGAATTCAAAAGTGCCGCCATGGTGGTGGGACCTGCAATATTGATTTTATAATTGCGCTGGAGAATTTCTACCATTCCCATTTTCACCACTTCCGCATAAAGCCCTTCGGTGGGAAGGAACATAATGGCAAAATCGGTGGTATTGGGGGGAGAAACATATTTTGAGTGAATATCTTTGGCAAAGGATTTGATGCGGCTTTCAAGCTGAGCGCGCAAAACCTTCACCTGATCAGAAGACGCATTGTCATACGCTTCCTGAAGCTGATAATAAGCATCGGCGGGGAATTTGGAATCGATGGGAAGATACACGCATCCATCCCCATCTCCCGGAAGACGAATGGCAAATTCCACACGGTTTTGCGATCCGGGCACAGTGGCAACATTGGTTTCATACTGCTCGGGAGAAAGAATTTCCTCCAGAATGGAGGCAAGCTGAATTTCGCCGAGGATGCCACGGGTTTTCACATTGGATAAAACTTTCTTTAAATCCCCTACTCCGCCCGCTAAGGTTTGCATTTCGCCAAGGCCTTGATACACCTGCTGCAAGCGTTCGCTTACTTCCTTGAAGGAACGGCTGATGCGTTCTTCCAAGGCAGTTTGAAGCTTTTCATCCACGCTTTGGCGAATTTCGGAAAGGGATTTTTCGTTTCCGGTGCGAAGCTCAACAAGCTTGGAATCCACGGTTTGACGAAGGGTTTCGGCATTCTTTTCCTGCTGGGCGCTCATCTGCGCCATTCTTTCCTCCACCCCCTTCAGGGCAGAATTCAAGTGCTGGGTCAGATCCGAAATGCGCTTATCTTGCTGCTGAAACACTTCCCCTTGCGAAGCGCGAAAAGAGCGGGAAAAAGATTCCAAAGAACGCGAATTTTCCTCGCTGATCTCACGGCGAGCCAAGGAAACGCTTCTTTCGATTCGCTCACCCGTGCGGGAAAGTTCCTCTGCGCCCACCCCTTTTTCCGAGGCGGATTTACGAAGAGAAAGGAGCACAAACACAGAAAGAAACAGCGAAAGCAAGGAGCTTGCCAAAATGATAATCAAAACAGTAGAATTCAAATTCAATTCCTCTTCCTTTAAAATCAGTCGATCGTGGTTCCGTTTTCCTTGGCGCGGCGCAAAGCGGCAACGTTTTTCAAATGCTGAGGTTCGCTATCAGCGAAAACAGTGGAACCATCGGTATCCGAAACAAAATAATAGTGGCGATGGGTTTCGGGATAAAGCGCGGCCTGAATGGCTTCCCATCCGGGATTTGAAATGGCAGAGGGCGGGAGCCCTTGGATGCGATAAGTGTTATAAGGATTTTCGATTTCAAGATCGGCATAAGTGAGTTCTTCCTTATGCTCATTAAGACAATACTGAACCGTGGCATCCGATTGCAGGCGCTTTAGAGTATTGGATTTGAGTCGATTATGAAACACGCCCGAAATGGGATAAAAATCAGAATTGAATTTACCCTCTTTTTGCACAATGGAAGCAAGGGTTACCACCTGATCCAAATTCATTCCAAGCTCATCCAAACGCTCGTAATAGCCCTCTTCAAAATGCGCTTCAAATGCGGCAAGAAGCTTATCCACAATGGCAACCTCGCCCGAATCGGTATAGAATTCATACGTATCGGGGAAAAGATACCCCTCAAGACGATATTTTCTTTGCTCGGAAAGGGTGATCTTATCGAAATAATCCATAAAGGTATAATCATAATCGAATTCATTGATCGCATATAAGAATCCCTCTCGGGTGCCCATTCCATAGGAAGCAAAAAGATCAATGATCTGATCGACCGTATAGCCCTCGGGAATGGTAATGGTTACAATGCTTCGGGTTTTGCGGTCTTTGATCATACTCACAATCTGATCGTAGTTCAAGGTGCTTTTGATCTCATACTCGCCGGCTTTGAAGGCAAGAGGAGGATCGGAATCGCGATTTTTGAAATTGATATAGATGCGGAAAATAGAAGGATATTCAATCAATCCATTTTCCTTAAGAATTTTGGAAACTTCGGATATGGTTGCATTTTCGGGAATGGTTACCGTTGCCACCACCTCATCCTTCACAAGAGCAAAAATATCGTTGCCCCAACGGATGGCACAAAAAGACAAAATAGCGGAAATCCCCACCACCACCGCCATATAAATCAGCGCGATGCTCAAAGTGGAGCGAATATCGTTTTTGAAAATTTTCTTTTCCTCGGGGGTGAGCGGTCTTTTCGGTTTGGGAGCTGCTTTGGGCGAAGCCGCCTTCTTTTTCGGGGCCTCCTTTACCGTTTTCGGAGGCACAGGAGCACCCATGCGGGTTTTTTCAGCGTTTGCGGCAGAAGTGGCCTTGGGCACGCGAACAGTGCTGCCCATTTTTTCATTTGCCGATTTGGCCACGGGCTTTTTCGGCTTCGGAATCACTCTGGTTTCCGCTCCTTTTTTCTCGGGAGAAACAAAGGGCTTCGGATCGGGCTTTTTCGCGGGCGCAGAAGGACCCTTCTCCTTGGAAGACTCCTTTTTGGGAGAAACCAGGATATCGATGGTATTTTCTTTGTTGTCGTTTAATTTTTTATCTTCATTCATACCCTAAAACCTCTTAAATGACGCCAAACAAAAGGCAAATAAATATAACAATACAAACGAGAAACGACGGGGATAAATAAATATCGCGGAACTGGGCGAAAAAGCTGAGTTTTTCGATTTCTTCGGTTTCTTCACCGCGACCCATTCTGGCTTTTTCAACTTCTTTGCGAAGCATTTCTTTTCTTGATTCCAAAATCTCGCCGTATACCCGATCTTGATACACCGCTTCCAAACGAGAAAAAAGAAGAACAACGAGAAGCAAAAAGAGCGCCAAGAGAATATATGGGAGCAGGGGGCTTTTGCCCGCTTGCCTTAAATACTCCACCGCGGATGGGCGGAAGTAAAAATAGGAAAAATTAAGCCCAATATGAATGATTGCGGCGGGAAGTACCGAATTGGCAATATGGGTGATGATGCCGAGCATAATTCCCACGAAAAGATAATAGAAAAAGTTTTGGAGGGAAAGATGCGCCATCGCATACATCACGGAACTGGCTCCGATTGCCCAAAAGGGGCCGTATACGCGATATTCACGAAGAAAAATTCCTCGAAAAAGCGCTTCTTCCAAAACCGCGGGAAGCAAAATCACGGAAAAGAACATCAAAAAGCGATTGTTGCTTTTCGAAAACGAAGAAAGCACACTTGGAGTATCTATAAATGCGGAATCAAAAAAGAACAGGCCAAAATAACGAAAGATAAAAATCCCAACCACCATAATAGAAACCATCAAAACCAAAAAAGGAATTTTTTTGGCGGAAAGGAAGCGAAGATTAAAATCCGAAAGCGGATCGAGCGAACGGGTGCGGCAATAAAAGGTGATCGGAAGGAGAAAAACAAGAAAGTGAGCAATCAAGGAAGAAAAAAACGCCCCCACCGAAAAACCTTCCGCCAAGGAAAGAATCAGAGGTGAAATGCCCGCAAAAACCAAAACGGCGCCAAAGAGGCACGGGGCATACAAACCGATTTTTAATTTCAAATCTCTTCCCCCTCAAAACACATTGCGCGGGCAAGATCGCGCGCCACCTTTTCCCCTTTTAAAAGAGAAAGGATTTTCAGGCCGAATAAAAATGCACTTCCTGCGCCGCGAGAAGTGATAAACTGCCCCGAAACCGCAACAGATTCGGAGGAAACCTTTTTGCAAAAAAGGCCATCTTCCATTCCGGGGTAGCACACCGCCTCTTCGTTTTGCAAAAGCCCCATTTCACCAAAAACAGTGGGAGCAGCGCAAATAGCGGCAAGAAGTTTTCCCTTTTGATAATGCTTTAAAATTCTTTCTTTGAGCTCTTTGCACTCCTTCAAATGAAGGGTGCCGGGCATTCCGCCGGGAAGAAGGATCAGATCTTCCTCCTCGGAAAGAGCGGACAAAACGGTATCGGCAACAAACGGGATTTGATGCGCGCCCAAAACGGTTTTGGAGGAGGTGATGCTGCAAGTGCGCACCTCTACCCCGCCGCGACGCAAAATATCAATCGGGCAGATTGCTTCGATTTCTTCGAATCCGTCTGCTAAAAACACCGTTACCATAAAAAACTCCTTATCCGATTTTCGGTAATACTGCTTGATACACCTTTTCCCCGATTTCTTCCACGGAGAAAAGCTCCCCTTCGGAATTGGTGCAAAGAAGGGTATCCCATCCCCACTTTTCCGTGCATTTTTGGGCGGAAAGAGCGGCTTTCTTTAAATGATCGCGATTTTCGTGGATATCTTTGGTTTCCCCGCGAACATCAATAAGCTCCAAACTTTTTTCCACAGGAACCTTTAAAAGCAAGGTAACATCGGGAGCGGGAAGGCCAAGCTTTTGAAATTCAAAATCATAGAGCCATTCCAAAAAAGCATCGTGCTCCGATTCGGGAAGCTTTGTGAGCTGATGGATGGCATTGGCGGTGGTATAACGATTGGCGATGATGATGGCGCCCTCATCGTAATCCTTTTTCCAATCAAGGCGAAAAGAAGCAAAGCGATCCACGGCAAAAAAGGTGGATGCCGCATAGGAATTCACCGCATCGGGATCATTTCCAAACGAGCCACCCAAATACATTTTCACGGGCTCGCAAGCCGGACTTTCATAATCGGGAAAAGATACAAGGCGAACCTTCTTCCCTTCTGCTTTGAGGCGCTGATATAAGAGTTTGGACTGCGTGTTTTTTCCGCTTCCGTCGAGACCGTCGATCACAATGAGTGTTCCCATATCGTTTCACTTTCTGCATTTTGGCATATCAATATAGCATAATTATAGCACAGAAATTCTCAAATCACAAGATAATAATGAAATCTTTCTCAAAAAACGCCCACTTTTCGCTTGAAAAAGAATGGGAAAGCGGTATAATGGAACAAGAAGCAAGCATACAGTGAAAACGAGGTGAAAATATGAAAGTAATTTTAGTAAACGGTTCGCCCCATAAATCGGGGTGCACAAACCGAGCACTCACAGAAATTGCAAACACTTTAAATTCCAAGGGGATCGAAACCGAAATTCTTTGGTTGGGAACCGATCCGATCTCGGGCTGCAGGGGCTGCGGCGCTTGCGCGAAAATCGGGAAATGCGTGATCGATGATACAGTAAACGAAATTGCCCCGAAAATCATCGAGGCAGATGGGGTGGTATTCGGCTCTCCCGTGCATTATGCGGCAGCGAGCGGCGCGATTAGCGCCTTTATGGATCGCCTGTTTTATTCCTCCTCCAAAAAACTTGCCGGAAAGCCCGCATGCGCGGTGGTTTCTTGCAGAAGGGGCGGCGCTTCGGCGGCCTTTGATCAGCTGAATAAATATTTCACCATCGCATCCATGCCCGTGGTTTCGGGTCAATATTGGAATATGGTGCACGGTCAGAATGCAGAGCAAGTTGAAATGGATGAAGAAGGGCTTCAAACCATGAGAAGTCTGGCAAGCAATATGGCTTGGCTCTTAAAATGTATTGAACTCGGAAAAGAAAACGGAATCCTCTTCCCCGAAAAAGAGCCCCCCATACGCACCAATTTCATTCGATAAAAAAGAAAAAACGCAGGGTTTCCCTGCGTTTTTTGTATACCCTTCCTTTTTCGGGAAAGAATGAAAATGAATGAATCTTTCTGCATAGAATAAATGGGGAGGGCATCAATGAAAGAAAACACGCGATCGATCATCCGCGATACTTTGTATTTTGCGGCATTTGCAATCCTTTTATATTTTTTGATCAAAAAGTTTTTCTTTTTGATTTTTCCGATTGCCTTGGCATTTGTGATTTCGGAAGGGATTCGAAAAAGTTTTCGGCGGCTCTCTCCCCTTTCAGGCATTTCAAAAAGGGTTTTGATTGTTTTGATTCTTTTGATTCTCTTTTCCCTGCTCTCTTTGATTGCCGCACTTTTCACAGAGCGTTTGCTCCATTATCTTTTCACCACTGCGGGCTATTTATCGGAAAACATTGATGGGATTTCGGATTATTTTCTGGAAAAAACCGCTGATTTGGAAGGATTTTTTTCCAGAATTTTAAACCGAGATATGCAAAATCGGGTGAGCACATATTTGCCCGATCTTTTTGAAAAATATCTTCAGAAGATTTTGGAAGCCCTGCCGAAATGGGTGGGCACGATTGCATCCCTCTTCCCCGCATATTTTCTTTCGTTTGTGATTTTTTTGGTGAGCTGCTATTATTTTTCTTGCGATTGGAGCAGTTTTTCTTCCTTTCTTTCAAGAAAAATTTCAAAAAAGAAAATGGAAACCTTATGCCAAGCAAAAAAAGTGTTTTTCAATTCCTTAGGGAAGCTGACAAGGGCATATCTTCTGATTTTTCTTCTCAGTTTTTCTGAGCTCTTTTTGGGACTTGTGATTTTGGGAGTCAAAGGCGCGCTCGGATATTCCTTTATCATCGCGCTCGTTGATCTTTTGCCTGTTTTGGGCTGCGGCACGGTGCTGATTCCTTGGGCGGCGTTTTCCTTTTTATCGGGAAAGAGCGCGCTTGGAATCGGACTTTTGGTGCTTTATCTTTTGATTCTGATTGTGCGGCAGATTGCAGAGCCGAAGATTGTTGGCACCTCTTTAGGGCTTCATCCTGTGATTTCTTTGATTCTTGTGATAGCAGGGCTTTCTCTTTTCGGCTTTATGGGAATGATTCTCTTGCCTCTATTTTGCACTTGCATTTATAAGACCATATCGGATACGAAAAAAACAGCATAAAAAAAGATCTCCCTTTTCGGGAGATCTTTTTTATTTTAAACTCTTTCAACCTTACCGCTTCTCAAGCAGTGAGCGCAAACGTAAACGCGGGTGTGAGCTCCGTTCACAACGGCTCTAACCTTCTTTACATTGGGCTTCCAAGCGTGGTTGGTTCTTCTGTGGGAATGGGAAACTCTCTGACCGAAAGTTACGCCCTTTCCGCAAATTTCACACTTTGCCATGATTCATTACCTCCAAAAGCGCAGATGCGCCGAACATTTTAGTTTTCTGCAGTAGCAGTTTCTTCTGCTTCCTGGGTTGCAGTTTCTTCAAAAGTTTCCGTTTCTTCCTTTTTCTCTTCGGTCTTCTGAGCCGAAGTGGTAGTGGTGGTAGTGGAAGCGGATTCCTTCTTATCGCTCTTATCGCTTGCTGCGCCGAGAACGTATACCACAAGAACAAGGATTACAAAAATTACAGAAACAACGGTAGTTGCCTTAGACAACACACGATCAATCGTTTTGCCTTTGGTTTTCCCGAAAAACGTTTCAGCTCCGCCGGCGATGGTGCCGGAAAGCTGACTGTCTTTTCCGCTCTGCATCAAAACGGCAATCACCAAAAAGATCGCCAAGATGATCATAACGGAACAGAGAACTGTCATTAAAACTCCCATATTCCTACTCCTTTTTAGGATTTAGTCGCTGATATAAGGAAGAATTGCAATCTGACGTGCACGCTTGATTGCGGTGGTCAGTTCTCTCTGGTGTTTCGCACAAGTACCGGTAACTCTTCTGGGAAGAATTTTGGAACGCTCGGAAACAAACTTGCGAAGTTTGGCGGCATCCTTATAATCGATCTGAGCTACTTTTTCTGCACAGAAGGCGCAAACCTTCTTTTTTCTTTTGGGTCTGAATGCTTTTTGTTCTTTATCCATCTATCTATCCTCCGTATTCTTTAGATTAAAAGGGAAGGTCGTCGTCGGTGCTCATTTCTTCAAAGGCAACGTCCTTCGGGCTTGCTCCATAGGGAGCGGGGGTCGAGCCGGCGCCTGCAATGGCTCCATCGGTTTTCTTTTCCACAAACTGAGCTTCTTCTGCGATCACTTCGGTAGCATATCTCTTCTGGCCGTTTTGATCGGTCCAGGAGCGGCTCTGAAGGGAACCCACAATCAGAATGCTCTTGCCTTTCTGGAAATATTTGGTGATGAATTCTGCAGTGTTGCGCCATGCAACGATGTTGATAAAATCGGCCTGTTGAGCATTTTCGGTATTCTTGGAAGAAAATCTTCTGGATACTGCAATGCTGAACGAAGTAACGGAAATTCCGTTTTGCGTTTGTTTCAGTTCCGGATCGGCAGTGAGATTGCCGATGAGGATTACTTTATTAAACGATGCCATCTTTTTTTTACCCGCTTATGCATCCATGCGGATGGTCATGGAGCGAAGAATGCCTTCGTTGATATTGAAGACTCTTTCAAGCTCTACGGGGAAGTCGCGATTTGCGGTGTACTGGATCACGACATAGTAACCGTCGTTCACATCTTCGATGGGATAAGCAAGTCTTTTCTTGCCCCATTCATCGATGTTGTCTACGGTTGCGTTCTTTTCGATCATACCCTTGAATTTGGCAACGAGTTCCTGAACTTTCTCTTCGCCAAGTTCGGTATTCACGATGAAAACGGTTTCGTATTTGCCCATAACTTTTTCCATAATGTTTACCTCCTTTTGGACAGACGGCCTCCCGAAATCGGGAAGCAAGAAGTACGGCATGTAAAAAATTTACCGTAACACAATGTTAGATTATACCGATTCCGATGCTTTTTGTCAAGGGGAAGCTGAAAAGTTTTCCCTTTGTTCATTTTCGGGGAAAAAGAAAAAAGAGCATTTCTGCTCTTTTATCTGTAAAAACGATGGCCTTCAATTTCGCAAACAACCTCACGGGTCATATCAAACCAGTTCCCTTCTCCCACAATATAGGGATTGCAGAAATACACAGCGCCTTCTGCATAATCGGGCGCGGATCCGCTGAGAACAAGATTTACTGCCTGCAGGGTGGTTTCATCGGGAACCCAATCTCCCCATCCCTGATAATCCACCATCACATCAAACTGACCGGGAGAAAGAACCACATCTTTCGCAGTGGCACCGAATTTCGGGCCTTGCACACGGTTGAAGATAACTTCGGTGATCAGAATTTTATGGGGAAGCGAGCCGCTTCTGGTTTCATGACCCACGCAATAGAGGATCAATTCATATTCCTCAGGGGTAACAGAGGCGGTAACGGCAAAATTAGGAACCGACTGGTTCACTGCCAAAACGGAAGAAATCATGGTGCGATTGGTTTGCACCGCATCTTCGCTCAAGCCAAACACAACACCGGAAAACGAAGATTCGGTTTCGCCTAAAATTTCTTTATGGGAAGATTTGATTGTTTTCGAATCGGGAATCGGGGTGGTTTCGGTGATCGGACGTTCGATTCGTGCTTCTTCTTTCACTGCGCTTTCCGCATAAACATGGGAAACCGAGTGAGAAAAACGAATCGAGGGAAAATGAATCGGGGAAATCAGGACCGCCAAAACCAAAATTATGCTTGCAGAAAGAACCGATACCGATCCGGAAAGCTCAGCAAGTTTTTTTGTCATAGAAACTCCTGTTTTCGACTTTTTTTGGTTATTTTTTCTCTTTTTCGCTCGTTTTGCGAAATCTGTGGGTGATTATAGGCAGAAAAAAACCTCTTGTCAACATTGTTCCCATTTTTTTAAAAAATATGAAATATTTCGTTCATTTTTCATTTTTCGCTCTTTTTTTTACTCTTCGAGCAGGGGAAAAATATTTTTTTCTTCATTA
>JAZOVP010000143.1:0-2375 GCA_045658765.1 Eubacteriales bacterium
GGGTATTATGGAAATTCGGGATCACCACATTCACCTGATCGGTGGGAATATCCGCCATTTCTCTTATGAATTTGCCAAATGCCACGCCCGCGTGATAAAACGTATCGGGGCGATCGGGAATATCCAAGGAATACACTCCATCAAAATATGTGAGCATTCTCCAAGAGCCCGAATCATCGGCATAAAATGCTCTGCCGTCTTTGGTGGGACGAAACATTTGAACCGAGCCACGCTCGTGCTTTCCGGGAAGATTGAGCCGCCCAAATAAATGGGTGGTGGTGAGTTTGAAATTATTCATCAGCGCAACCACATCAGGAAACACATTGGTATTGATGCGCTGCAAGGTGTATTTATGAACATGCCCGTTTTCGGAAAGAGTTTCCACGCGATAGGTGCGGTTGATATACCCTTTATTGATCTGCTCGATGGCGGTGATTTCGCCGCGAATGGCAAATTTTTCCGCGATGTTTTGCAGTTCGTTGATCGGGGTTCTCTGATCATTTTCGGGCTTGAGCACCAAGTGCATCAGGGCGCCGGGGGTTTCGGAATCAAAATCCACAAAAGCCAGATTGGTGAGGATTTTTTTCACAAAAGAAGAAAGGGCATATTCTTTTTCGGCATAGTAAAATAAATAGCAGTAAGAAATGCGAGAAAGCATACTCACCACAATATAAATGCCAACAAAAGAAAGAATAAAGTTAAACGAAATGGGCGCCACCATAATTTTTTTGGAAAGATACATTCCAAGGGAAACAAGGATTCCCCCGCCAAACAAAGTGGCAAAAAGTTCTCTTGCAAACACACTTACCGTGCCATAGCGCAAAATGCACTTATAGCTTTTGAAAAGAAATCTGAATAAAAGAAACAAAACATATCCCAAAGAAAGATAAAGCGCCGAAGTGGAAAGAGGAAGCGCCTCTTCCATAGAAGGATGCAAAAGAAAAACAGGAATTCCACACAAAAGATAGATGAGGGTATCGTAAAATACCATCATCCAACGAATTCCTTTTCTCATCACGCGATCCTGCGCTTTGAATTTATTTTGGTTCTGACTCATCCGACTACCTCTGTTTTTACTTCCGTATTTTTTTGAATGGATACCATATCGTATCGCAAACATGAGGAAAAAGCTGTCGCTCTTTGTCGCAAACGAAGAAAAAATGAAACGAGTGTAAAAATCGCAAAAATTCGCTTTTTTGCGTCTCTTTCAAGACAATTTTGATATTGTTCTTGAAATGGAAACATAATTTTTACAATTATATCATACCATTTTCAATTAGTCAAGAGAAGAAGGTGGTAAAAAACGCGCTTTTTCACAAGAATTGAAAGATAAAATCCGCTTTTTCCCTAAATATGAAAATCAATCCTTTCTCTTCGCTTGACAAATTTAAGTCATTATGATATACTGACCGCGCTTGAGGGAGTAGCAGGCGGAAATGATTCCGTAGCAAGTCAACATAATGGCAAAAAATGCCTGGCTTGCTTTGAATTGCAAGACTCATGTATAGAATTTGCTATACATGGAGTCTTTTTTTGTTGCCTCCCCCATACCTTTAAGATAAAAGGAGATTTCAAATGGATTTTGTTTTTCTTTTCACCAATCTCGCGCTCGGTGCAGGGCTTGCGATGGATGCTTTTTCGGTATCTTTGGCAAATGGGCTCACCGAACCAAATATGAAAAAGCGCAGAATGACCATGATGGCACTGATCTTTGCCCTCTTTCAAGCGGCAATGCCTTTGATCGGTTGGCTCCTCGTGCACACCTTTGTTCATTATTTCACCGCATTTGAGCCCTTTATCCCTTGGATCGCGCTGGTGCTTCTTCTTTATATCGGAGGAAAAATGCTCCACGACGGTTTGCACCCCTGCAAAGAAGGCGATTTAGAATGTGTTTTAAAGAAAAAGGTTTCGTTTCCGGCGCTTTTGCTCCAAGGAATTGCCACCTCGATCGACGCCCTCTCGGTGGGCTTTACCATTGCAGAATACGATACGCTCCACGCCCTCGGCGCCGCCTTCATCATTGCCATCACCACCTTTGCCATTTGCTTTTTCGGCATTTACCTCGGCAAGCATTTTGGCACCAAGCTTTCGGGTAAGGCAAGCATTCTCGGCGGTGTGATCCTCATTTTCATCGGCCTTGAAATCTTTATTTCCTCTTTCTTTTAATCCAAAACAAAACACCCCCGAAGCTCTTTGCTTTCGGGGGTGTGTTTTGCCTCAAAAAGAATACCACGAAGATTGAAAAGAGTCTTATATAAAGAAAAAAGAGTCATAACGATTCTATAAAGAATCATCATGACTCATAAGGATTGTGGAAGCATTGCAATTTATAAAAATTTATGGTATAATGAAGTAAATTAATTAAAACCCAAAAG
>JAZOVP010000144.1:0-2551 GCA_045658765.1 Eubacteriales bacterium
ACGCCGATTTCATAAATCTCGTCGTGGCCCATATGTTCGTATTCACGGGGTTGAACAACCACAATGATCTCATCGCAAATATCAAAGAGAAGTTCGTAGGTCTTGGGATTGGAGGGGCAAGCAGAATGGTGATAGAACTTCTTTGGACGAACGTCGGCAACGCGTTCATCAATCACTTCGTTCTCCTCTTCATCGGGAATCTCCGCAATTTCAGGGTGAGATACGGTCATATACTGCACGTGACCCAGAGACTGGATTTCAGGAACTACTTCAATACCGAATTCGCGGGAATAAGCGATCAGATCGCGAACGGAATCCTTGCTGACAAGCTTTCCGCCGCCTACACCGCCGTGGGGAAATGCAGGCCATTCACCTTTGGCGGCTTTCTCCATCGCATTCAAAAAGCCTTCGTTAATTTCGGGATGCTTATCCAATACCATAGCCGCAGAAAACTGCATAATGATAAAGTTGTATCCCATCGGCGAAAGAATATCGCGAATCAAACGCTTTGTGAAATCCATCTCCTCTTCCGCAGGAAGGAAAAGATGGACACCACGGAATTCGCAGAAAGGAGCATCGCAGATCTCGCAAAGAGGCAAAGTATCGCCCTTGATCAACTTAATCAAGGTTTCCGCGCCCTGAACCATGCCCTTGCGGTCAGAAGCGGAAATAGTAGCATGGTCGGCTTCAACGCAAAGAGAATAGCCATTTGCCTTCTCATTTGCATCATAGAGAAAACGAACGAAACCGTCTTCCTTCGCTTCACAGTTCAAGCCGAACAAGCTCTCCATTTTTTCTGCAAAAATACAGAATGCAGCTTCACCATCCTCGGTATTAAAGGAGGCGCCGGATAAAAGCTTATAAGAGATCTCGCCACCCTTTGCAGTAAATTCTGCAGGAATGGGCAGAAGCTTCTCTCCTTCAAAATCGGCACCGTAAATTTCGATTTTAGCAAGATTGATATGAGAAAAATCAGAATCAAACTCAATAACGAATTCATCCAGTTCACACTCCGCAGACAAAGCTACCACGCGCTTGGTAATTCCAAGACCTGTTTCTCCGCAGTATTCAAAAAAGCACTTCTTTTTGTCTTTGTCGTACAAAGCAACGCCATAGGGCGCAGATTTCTCGCCAAAATAAATGACGATATTATTGATATAATACGTTTCGGAAAGCTTTACGCGAAGATCAAGACCGTTGGAGGTCAATTCATCATAACGAATCTGAAGCTCTTCTCCCAAAAACGGATTCCCGTCTACGAAAGCATTCGGAACTTTTTCTAAATTCTTTTTGAAATACTTGCAGTCGATGTTTGCATACTTTTGATTTAATACGCCAATATACATTCTACTATTCCCTTTCTGTTTTTAATTTACAAAAGAAATCAATTCTTCAAAATCTTTTCTCTTTTTCGGACGGAATTTATCTCCCTCTTCTGCATAGCCCAAAGCGATCACCAGTCGAACGGGATCTTCCAAATTACAAACGGAACGAATTTTTTCATCGGAAAACCAGCCCAAAATACAAGAAGAAATACCAAGCTCGTGAGCGCGGGCCGTGAGATACGCCGACAAAATTCCAATATCAATAGAACGATAATCGTTCTTTTTGATTTTTGCTCCCAGCGCAGCGGATTTTACGTAATCGGTCTCGGAAATCACGATCAAAACGGGAGCATTGCCCACAAAGGCGTTAATTCCGGGGCCTTGAGTCGCCTTCGCGACAGCATCCTTTGCCTCTCCCTGGCACACCGTCATATGGTAAGGCTGACCGTTGCAAGCGGAGGGCGAAAGTCTGCCTGCTTCTAAAATTGCAAGTAATTTTTCTTTCTCAATTTCTCTCGTCGGGTCAAACTTGCGGCACGATTGCCTCTTTTCGGCAATCTCTTTAAAATCCATATACTTCACCTCTTTTGCAAAATAAAAACGCTCGTTTCGGTTCACTAATACAATTATATAAAAAACAGCGTAAAAAGCAAGATGAATCAAGTAGGATGTTGATTATTTTTCAAAGAATTTTCTATTTTTCCGGATAAAAGGACGACACCGATAAGATTCGGGATCGCCATCAAACCGTTCGCAAATTCCGAAACTGACCAAATCACGTCAATTTGGATCAATGCTCCGAAAAACACCACAAGGACGTATAGCAGTCGATAAACCAAGCAGTACACCTTAAATTTACGAAAAAGGAATCGCAAACATATTTCTCCGTAAAAAGCCCAACCGAGAATCGTGGAGAAGGAAAATAAAACCGTTGACACAGAAACGATCAAACCTCCGAACTGAGGGAAAAGTTCGCTGAACGCGTGATACGTCATCTGCACGGCATTGAGGTTTTCTGCATTACAAGAATCGGAACTTAAAATTACAAGACCCGTCAACGTACAAATCACCATCGTGGTGAAAAAAACCTCGAAAATTCCCCAAGCTCCCTGCTCTTCAAGATCGGACGAGCCGGAAGACGCATGCGCAATCGGTGCGCTTCCAAGTCCTGCCTCATTGGAAAAAATACCCTTGGAAAAGCCATTCTTCATTGCGGGCATAAGCAA
>JAZOVP010000145.1:0-1042 GCA_045658765.1 Eubacteriales bacterium
GTATTTTTTCATTGTTTCTCTCCTTTACAGTTCAAAATCCATTTCGTAAACGTTTCCGGTAGCGTTGCTGTAAAGACATTTTCCCTTGTAAAAATCCATCCATTCCGGCTCCGTGGGAATTCCCGCATCGCACAGATCAAAATACGCGATCTGGCGACGCTTTGCAGGGTCAATGATGCGGATGGCGGAGCGGGAGGTTTCTTTTTCGCCGAAGCCTTCGGTGGAGTAGAGGAGTCCGCCGTGGAAGGCACCTCCCTGAATATACTTATGATAGGGAGTATCGAATTGATCCAGAAGATCCTCTTCGTTCAAGGTCATGCATCGGATTCCCGTTTTTTCGTCAAGCACTCCGTCGCAGACGGTGGGAAGCTTGAAGGAAAAGTAGCGGGTCAATTGATCCTTGTCTCTCATGACGAAGGCATACAAAATCCCTTTTTCCGTGTCTGCGAGAAAATTTCCGTAGGGGCGTTTGTCCTTCTCCTCCTCATCTTTTTCATAAGAACTCCAGAGGGCGGTGTTTTCGGTAAAGCCGATTTTGATCAGCTGAAGCAGGGTAGTGGAAAAGACGTCTCCCTCACGCTGTAATCTGTATACGCAAAGCTGACCGGGTCGGCGATCCTCTTCCTTGGAATAATTGTTGTATACGTTGGCGTAGAGAAGAGGAAATTCATCTGCGGGATCAAATTTTTCACCGCCGAAAAAGACCGCGTTGCAATGGGGACAAACCACCTCCGCTTTGTCCAGAGAGAACTGGGTATAGGCAAGCGCCTCTTCGGTTTTTTCAGGCTTCAGTACCTGCTCCATCGGATAGGCGCATCCCAGACCGCTGTGGGTAAAACGAAAAAGGGTGTCGCCGTAAATTGCACCGTCTTGAACTCCGCGAATTTTTGAAAGCAGCTTATATTTCATTTTGTTCCTCCCGAATGTTGATTCGCAAAATTAGAGTATCACAAATTCTCCCGTTTAGCAAGAAAAACCTTTCATTTTGCGCTTGAATTTTTTTGGAGGAAAAATGGTGAAAAAAAGAGCGAAATTTATCAAT
>JAZOVP010000146.1:0-2067 GCA_045658765.1 Eubacteriales bacterium
CCTCTCGGCTCTTTTCTTTTTTTTGCAAAAAATCATTATTTTATGCTTAAAAAATGCACACAAAAACGAAAACTTATGATAAAATAGAAACACAAAATACTACTATATTCTTATATCGTATTTTTGAGCAAAGGAAAAGAAAAAGGAAAAAAGGCGAAAAATCGGAACTTTATTTCTTTAAAAAATGCTATTTGCTTTAAAAAAAGCATTTTCGGTTTTTGCAAGGTTTGTTATACTGAATCTGAGGAGATGCGCTTATGAGTTTTTATACCGAGCTGAAAATCCTTTCCTTTGAGAGGATTGCTTTTGCCCAGCCCCTTGCCACCACGGATTATCAATACAGTTTGCAAAATATCGGCTATGGCATTTACGGCCAAGCGCCTGCCAACGGCGGTGTTTTGGAAATTGGCTTTGTGGAGCAGAATCCCATTATTTTATCGGGAGCCGACGGGGAAATTCCGGTTGAGGAAAACAGCATCTTTATCATTCCGCCGAAATGCAGTTTTGAGGTGCGCAGTCAAACCCCCGATCTGCATCGTCATACCACTGCGGAATTTCTGATCCGATGCCATACCAAACGGGTGGAGGGTTATCGTGCGCCCAGCGGCAAAACCGTTACCCTGCCTTTGGTGATTCCGCCCAATCCCGGTTCCTCGGAAGTGTTTGCCCTCATTCGCTCGATTGCATGCGCCAAAACCACGCAATCTCAGCGCAGTTATTTTGAAGAATGTGCTGATTTTATGCAGCTGATTCATAAAATTTTATCTTTGGTTCAAGGTTCCGGTTCTGCAGGTCAGATCTCTCCCGGAAACCGCCGCTATTGCGACCGAGCCAAAACCTTCATTTCCGAAAACATTGATCGCAAACTCACTGTGAGCGATGTTGCCGCGGCGGTGGGGGTGAGCAAAAACTATCTTACCAATGTGTTTTCCGCAGGGGAAGGAATTCCTTTGATGGAATATATCAATCGGCGAAAGCTTTCTTATATGATCGAGTTGATTCGCCGCTATCACTACACGCTCTCCCAAGCAGGGGAGCATGTGGGCTTTACCGATGCCAATTATGTGAGCCGCATTTTCAAGCGCTATTACGGAATGACACTCACTGAATACCGAAGAAACAAACTCAAAATTGAGCAAGGAACAAGTTCGGAAAACAGCTCCGAGGAGGAAATTTTATGATTGCCATTAAAAATGCAACCCTTGTTATGAGGGATCATTTAATTCCCGGTGCCGTGATTCTTTGTGAGGATGGCAAAATTTTCGATTTTGGCAAGAATCTTGCGATTCCCGAAAATGCCGAAGTGATCGATGCGGGTGGAAAATATGTGGGTCCCGGTCTTGTGGATATTCACACCCACTCCGCCGCTCCTTATACCTTCTTTGAAGAGCCCGCCAAGGCCGCAAAAGTAACCTTGGATCACGGTGTTACCACCGTTTGCCCCGCTTTGTATTTCAAATGGGATGCCAAGGGCTTTATGGAAAAAATCGCCATCATTATGGATGCTGTGGAAAAAGGGAAATTCCCCACCTTCGGCGGAATCTATATGGAAGGCCCTTATATGAACACCAAATTCGGCGATGCCAATGAAAAGCCCTGGAGCAAGCCGATCAAATACGAGGATTATATTGATTTAATTCGCTTTGCGGGCGAAAATGTGAGAGTTTGGGTTACCGCTCCCGAGCGTGAGCATATTGAAGATTTTGTTTTGGATGTGCTCAAAATCAATCCCAAGGCAATTTTTGCCGTGGGTCATTCGGAAGCGACTCCCGAGGATATTGAAAAACTGATTCCTTACGGATTGAAACTCGGCACTCATCATACCAATGCAACCGGCACTTTGGAAAAATATCCCGAATGCCGCACTCCTTGCGTGGACGAAGCGGTGAACTACAATTCCGAAATTTACGCAGAACTGATTTGCGATTCGCAGGGGATTCATGTGGATCCTTATAATCTTCGCCACATTCGCAAGATCAAGGGCGATGATCGCATTATTATGATTTCCGATAGCGGTTCTTCCGCTTCCAATCCGGAGCCCAACCCTCCCGGATATGAAGAGGTGGA
>JAZOVP010000147.1:0-1400 GCA_045658765.1 Eubacteriales bacterium
CTTATTATGATTTACATTTGCGTGCTTCTTTCGGAGAAGAATCATATGGCTTTGAGACGGATGAATTTGCAAAAATGAGTGATGCCGATGCCTTGCGTTTTTTGATCTCCGTCAAGGAGCAATACGGAGATCGCGTGGATATCGTCGGTGAAGAAATCGCATCTGATTTAATCCGTGCGAAAGACTGGGGTTCAGAGGAAAAGGCGTTGCTTTATGAGCTTTTGGATTTGAAATGACGGGGATTTGAGGTGTGAAAAATGAGCAAAAAGAAAACACAAGCGGTGAAGAAGCCACCGCTTTCCAAACGCGATAAATGGATATATAACCTTATGATCGTCATAGGGTTTGTACTGATTCTCTTGCTGTGGCTTCTTTTTTGGATTAGGATTCCGCGCGCGATCGGATTTTCGAAGCAAGGTGTGATTGCTTGCGGAGATCAATCGGGTGTATTAACTTCGTTGCCGTTTGCGGCTTGTATCGGATTTTCCGTGGCATTGCTTGCATCGAAGGGAAAAGAGGAAAAACAGCCGATTTTTGAGAATAAGAATATAAAAGATTCTTCGGTCTATCCGCTGTTCTCAAAAGAATTTTTTCAGAGGATGACGGTGAAAACGAAAAAGAAAATGAAGGTTTGGGGCATCACGTTTGCGGTGCTTTTTGTCGTTTGCAGCGTCATTTTGCTGATTGGGCTTTTTCCGCGGTCGGTGCTTTACGAGGATGGCCGTATTGAAAGCTACGGTATCGTCAATCAGCTGAAAGCTTCCGAGCATATGGATACGGCGGATTTCATCAAACTGGAAATCGAACGCACAACGACAAGAAGCGGACGTTATGGAACAATACGTAACACGCATTATTTTTTCTATTTTCGTTTTGTTTTTGAAGAAGAAACATATAGTTTCAGCATCGGTGATTTTGGGGAAACGAACAGAACGGAAACTTTGCTTTATATGAAAGATTTAAAAGAGCGCTTCGGGGAGCGTTATACGCTGATCGGCACGCAATATGTCGATGATATGGTCGATAGCGATTGGGAAACCGAAGAAAAAGAACTGTTTTATGCGCTTTTTGATTTGCAATAAGCAAGGAGTTTTGGGTCGTCGAGGGCGCCGACCCCTACGAAGATACAAACATGAAATGACCGAAGGAGAATGGATATGAAAAAATTCGGAAAGATTTTATATTACATATTAGCGGGCGGTTTGGCGCTTGCGGCGATTGGTTTTCTCGTTTATGAGATCGTTTGGAAAGGCATTGTGGACAGCACGCATATCATCAGAACGCTTCTCATCGTGGCGACGATGATCCTTGCGATATGGCGCGTGGCAACGGGAAACGGCAGGGGCAGAAAGAAACATTCGAAGCAGTTTTTCAGAGATCATTACGGCGATATCATTGGC